>JARGGF010000243.1 GCA_029210905.1 Bacteroidales bacterium
CATACCATAAGTAGCTCCTATTCCAATTTCAAAATAAGACGAACCTGGTCCGAAAATGCGTAAATACATCCCATGTACTAATAAAAATGGATAGCTATCTCCACTTTTTGATATATTAACTTCTAAATCGTTCCATCCAAGAGCAAAGCTGATTATATCTTGAGATTTGAACTGTATTTCGTTATTTAAAGACAAATAGCCAACACCACCTAATTCAAGATAAACTGCATTATCAAATTTATTAGTTTCTTTTGTAGGAATAGTATCATTAATGTTTTCTATTATGCTTGATTGTTTTGGTAATAACTATTACTTCGAAATGTATAATTCTTGGATAGCATATCAAGTAATAGAAAAACAACAAAAATAAACAAATAGAGTTTTTTCATAGCTTTACTGTTAGATTAAGAAGTAGTTATGCAAATATATGACTGGATGAAATCAAAGTCAATATTTTTTTCGCGCCCAACTTATAACAATAAATATACGTAATGCGGGGCTCCTATTGGTCCAAGTTTCTAACGAGGCTGCATAGTCTGCGACTTGGAATGGAAATGTTTGCAGTATGATACTGCTCTATTTGCAAAGCTGAAGGGCAGTAAAAGATGAAAAGTATGGAGAATGAGTTAAATAAAAATAAGTCAAAAACTTAAATATTTTGGCGCCCAAGTTCTAAACTTGAACGATGCAGCGATGAAGCAAACCCGGAACATTTAGGGAGTATCTGTATAAATAGCCTATCTTTGCGATTTACAAAAGCCATGTATTTATGAAGTCTATATTTATTATTGCAAACCTAATTCTACTCACTACAGAAAGTTTTTTTCAAAACAGTAACCAGGTAAATAACTTTCAAAAGAATGAAGATCCCCGGATTATTAAAATTAGTAAATGGTATCAGGAAATACAAAATAATGTAAAAAATGATGCATACGAAATTGTAAATAATCAGAATGTGTGCTATTTAACAAAAAAAGATAAAAAGCTTGTTCTTGTTTCTGTTGGTGTTTACAATGATTACAACGAATTTGTGGAGGAGTATTATATTAGAAATGATAAATTATTCTTTTATTATTCGAAAGAAACAAGTATGGAAAACATAACCAAAAAACCCGGTGGTATTACCAATGAAGATGAAACAGAGGCAATAGAATACAGCGTGCAGGAAAAAAGAATCTATTTCGACAATGATAAGGCGATAAGGCATTTAATAAAAGAAGTAATTATTAAGCCTGGGGAAAATCATGAAGAGGAAATCCTTAAAGCAAAAAACAAATATGAAACCATTGATAAAATTGATCCAGAGCTTTATATTATAAGAGTAAACAGATGGATTAAGGAACTAAATTAATAAACCCGGATTTGTCATTTGAAAAATATCAATATTTCAAATGACAACAGCCGCAAACCGTGCCGGGTTAAGACAGAATAGTTCGCATCTTCGGCTTGGACTTAAAAAACCAGCAGTGTATTACTGGTAATGCAAACAAAGAGACTGTGCTGATACTTTGGATAAAACAATTTTAAAGAACACGATGGAATCGTCCGCCAGGACATTCCATCGTGTATTAATCAATAAGCCAAATTGCTCCCCAAATACCTCTCAACCTGCTCTACCGAAATATTTTTTCGTTCTGCATAATCAACTACCTGATCTTTAGATAATTTACTAATATTGAAATACTTTGATTCGGGATGTGCAAAATACAATCCACAAACAGTGGCGGCTGGCCATACTGCATGATTTTCAGTTAGTTTTAGACCTAATTTCTCTTCGGCACCTAGAATTTTAAAAAGGGTTTCCTTTTCAGAATGATCAGGGCAGGCAGGATAGCCAAATGCCGGTCTGATTCCCTGGAACCGCGATTTCAATAAATCATCAAATTCCAGATTTTCATCGGGGGCATGTGCCCATAATTCTTTGCGTACTTTTTCGTGCATTAATTCTGTAAAGGCCTCTGCCAATCTGTCGGCCAGCACTTTTATCATTATGGCATTGTAGTCATCGTTGTCTTCTTCGAATCTCTTTACCCATTCGTCAGTTCCAATTCCAGTGGTACATGCAAAAGTACCAATGTAATCTGTTAAGCCTGTTTCTTTTGGGGCAATATAATCGGCCAATGATAAATATTTTACATTATCTCCCTCTACTTCAACCTGTTGCCTTAAATGATGGAATTTAGCCAGTAGCTCTTTTTTGCTTTTATCAGTGTATACTTCTGTTGAATCGCCTACACCATTTGCCGGGTGAATGCCAATAACAGCTTTGGCTATCAACATTTTATCAGCAATTATTTTATCGAGCATTGCATTGGCATCATCAAATAATTTTTTGGCTTCTTTTCCTTTTTCCGGATGCTCAAAGATCCTTGGATATTTCCCCTTAATTTCCCAGGCACTAAAAAAGAAAGTCCAGTCGATATATTTTCTTATTTCATTAATGTCGTAATCGTTAAATTCTTTTAAACCAATAAATTGCGGATGATGAATATCATTTTCGGACCATTCAATTATTGTTTTGTTTTTGCGGGCAGTCTCCAAATCTACATATTTTCGGTTTTTCCCCTGATAGGTTTCACGCACCAGCTCATATTCTTCGGCATATTTCTTAATAAAACTGTTTTTTTCGGTAGGTGAAATCAGACTGCTGGTAACGCCCACACTTCTTGAAGCATCCAAAACATGGATGGTTGGGCCGCTATACATTGGTGCAATTTTAACAGCTGTATGTATTTTAGAAGTAGTGGCACCGCCAATTAAAAGAGGAATATTTAAGCCTTTCTTTTCCATTTCTTTGGCCACATGGGCCATTTCTTCAAGCGAAGGTGTAATCAGGCCGCTTAATCCGATAATGTCCACTTTTTCCTGTTCTGCTACTTCAATAATTTTATCTGCTGGAATCATCACTCCCAGATCAATTACTTCAAAATTGTTACAGGCCAATACTACGCCCACAATATTTTTTCCAATGTCATGTACATCACCTTTTACTGTGGCCATCAATACTTTAGCAGCTGCACTTGTATTGCCCTGTGCTTTTTTCTCTTTCTCAATGTAGGGCAATAATATGGCTACTCCCTTTTTCATCACCCTGGCACTTTTTACCACCTGCGGCAGGAACATTTTACCGCTTCCGAATAAATCGCCTACCACATTCATTCCGGCCATCAGCGGGCCTTCAATTACTTCAAGGGCAAAAGGATAGTTCTGCCGTGCCTCTTCAACATCAGCTTCAATATAGTCGGTAATTCCTTTAATCAATGCATGTTTTAGTCGTTCATTGACATCTTTCTCACGCCAATCGTCTTTAATAATTGTTTTTTCTTTAGATTGGATTACTTTTTCTGCAAAATCGATTAAACGCTCCGTGGCATCAGGCCTTCTGTTTAACACAACATCTTCGGTCAATTCCAGCAAATCTTTTGGTATTTCATCATAAATCTGCAACATTCCGGCGTTTACAATTCCCATATCCAAACCAGCCTGAATGGCATGGTATAAAAATACAGAATGGATGGCTTCACGAACCAGGTTATTGCCTCTGAATGAGAATGATAGATTGCTTACACCTCCACTGACTTTAGCATGAGGAAGGTTTTCTTTTATCCAGCGGGTTGCGTTAATAAAGTCTACCCCATAATTGTTATGCTCTTCAATTCCTGTTGCAACCGTTAGAATATTAGGGTCAAAAATAATATCCTGCGCCGGGTACTTAACTATTTCAGTAAGGATTTTATAAGCACGTTCTGCAATGGCTATTTTTCTTTCGTAAGAGGAGGCTTGCCCTTCTTCATCAAAAGCCATTACGACAACTGCAGCACCATACCTTTTTATTTTTTTGGCCTGGGCAATAAATTGTTCCTCGCCTTCCTTTAAACTGATTGAATTAACAATAGTTTTACCTTGCAGACACTTTAAACCTGCTTCAATTACATTCCACTTGGATGAATCGATCATTACCGGAACCCGCGAAATATCAGGCTCAGCCATCAATAAATTAAGAAATGTAACCATTTCTTTTTCAGCATCTAACATGGCATCATCCAGGTTTATATCAATAACCTGGGCACCATTTTCAACCTGCTGGCGGGCAACTGAAAGAGCTTCTTCATATTTTCCTTCGCGAATTAAACGGGCAAACTTGATAGAACCTGCAACATTGGTCCGCTCACCAATATTGATAAAATTACTCTGTCTGTTTATGGTCAAAGGTTCCAGTCCGCTTATGCGTGTTTCGGTCTTAATTTCAGGAATTTCGTGTTTTTTTGATATGGCTGCAATACGTGCAATTTCTTTAATATGATCAGGTGTAGTTCCGCAGCATCCACCAATTATATTTACATAATGATTGTCAAGATATTCAGCAACCTGAATTGCCATTTTTTCGGGTGTTTCATCATATTCGCCCAGTTCGTTTGGTAAACCGGCATTGGGATAAGCGCTGATATAAAAAGGAGCTTTTTCTGATAATTCTTCAATGTAGGGTTGCAAATCATGTGCACCGAAAGCGCAATTTAAACCAATTGATAAAAGCTTAATGTGCGAGAGTGAATTAAGAAAAGCTTCAAGAGTCTGTCCTGAAAGTGTACGTCCGCTTTTGTCGGTAATAGTTCCGGAAACCATTACCGGAAAATCAGTTAATCCCCTCTCTTCCAGCAAAGTATCAATGGCAAATAAAGCTGCTTTGGCATTAAGGGTATCAAAAATTGTTTCCACCAATAAAATATCTGCACCACCATCGAGCAAGCCCTTGGCCTGAATGGCATAGGCATTAGAGACATCGTCAAAAGAAACCGCCCTGTACCCAGGATCGTTAACATCGGGCGACATGGAGGCGGTTTTATTCATAGGGCCCATAGAACCTGCGACAAACCTGGGTTTTTCAGGATCCATTTCAGTATATTTATTAGCAGCTATTTTGGCTATTTTAGCCGCTTCGAGGTTGATTTCATAGGCCAAATCTTCCATTTTATAATCCGCCAAAGAAACTGCAGTGGCATTAAATGTATTGGTTTCAATAATATCAGAACCGGCCTCAAGGTACTGTTCATGAATGGCCATAATTACATCGGGCCTGGTTATGGATAATAAATCGTTATTTCCCTTTAAATCAATAGGATAATCTTTAAATCGTTCGCCTCTGAAATCTACTTCACTTAATTTATAATTTTGAATAAGAGAACCCATTGCACCATCAAGGACCAGGACTCTTTTTTTTATCTCATCAAAGACATTATATTTTGTTTTCATTTTAGTATTTCTTAATCAATTAGTTTTGGTGTTAGTTAATTATAAAAGCAATTCTTCAATCTTTTTTATTAGTTGATTAAATTCGTTTTGCTCAAACAGGCGGGTCATAAAAACAATTTTGCCCTCTTTATCAATTAAAATATTTCTTGTTACGCCGGCATTTTCATCAGCATACTTTTTAAATATGCTGCCATCTTCATCCAATATCAAAGGATAAGTAACTTTGGTTTTTTTTGCAAATTTTAAAACTTTTTCGGCATATTCTTTTCTATCAACACCATAAATATGTAAACCCTTGTTTTTGAATGTATTCCAGATGTCTTTTTCGATATGTGGCATTTCTTTTATACATACTCCACACCAACTAGCAGTAAACTGCAACATTACCACTTTTCCTCTCAAATCAGATAATTTCATTGATGGTTTGTTATCGGGGAATTTTATTGTAAAGTCAGGGGCCTGCTCTCCTGTTTTTACAATAAAACCTCTGTCATCAGGAGTTTTATTTGAGTTTTGAGCCATTGAAGAAATGCTTATTATAAATAGAATGGCGATAAAAAGCAGAGAAAAATTTCTAGTCATATTTCTGTTAAAATTTATAGATGCCTTATTTGTTAATCAGCTATAATTGTATACCTTTTAGCTATCATATATTGGCATCAAAGATACAATAGAAATTTATAAAATTACAAAAGAGTATAAAAGAGCTTGATCTCTTTTTCAGGGGAAGTAAAAATAATAGAAAAGAAATAATTTTGTAAAGGGCAGAAAATTAAATCATTAACAGATGTTTGTATGAATATAGAGCCTTCGTTTAACACTTGTATTGATAAATTTGGTAATTTCGTTCCACCAAATTATTAAAACAAACAATGGACTATATTGAACTGGAATGTAAAATTACGCCTTTTGATGCTACTATTGGTGAAATATTAATTGCTGAGCTTGCAGATTTAGGTTATGAAAGCTTTGTTGAAAGCGAAAACGGGCTTTTGGCCTATATCACTAAAGATTTATTTGTTGCAGGTGCTTTATCTTCTTTGATGGTAGTTTCAAATTCTGAATTTGTAATTAAATTTTCACATAAGTTGATAAAACAGGAAAACTGGAACGAGACCTGGGAAAAGAACTATTTCGAGCCTATAATAATTGATAATCAGTGTGTAATAAGAAGTTCTTTTCACCAGAAATTTCCTGAAATAAAGTACCAGATAACTATTGATCCAAAAATGGCGTTTGGTACGGGTCATCATGAAACTACCAGTTTGATGATAAAAGAAATCCTGCATCTTGATTTAGAGGGAAAAACTATTCTCGACATGGGATGTGGAACAGGCATTTTGGCAATATTAAGTGCTTTGCGCGGAGCAAAAGATATCACCGCTGTAGATATTGATGAATGGTCGTACCATAATACCCTTGAAAATATTGAATTAAATGCAACCAGAAATATTCATGCAATGCATGGTGATATTTCAATTATTGAAGACAGAAAATTTGATGTAATTTATGCCAACATAAATAAAAATGTACTGTTAGAGGACATTACACAATACTCAAAAAACCTCCATAAAGGTGCATGTCTGATGTTGAGTGGTTTTTATGAATCCGATTTTGATGACATTAACAAG
>JARGGF010000244.1 GCA_029210905.1 Bacteroidales bacterium
CGGCAAAAGTTTTTTTAAAGTGTATTCAACTTTGTAGTTTGATTTATATCCAGTAAAGTCACCTTTGTATAAATCTTGTATGCTAATGTCGGTACCAGAAATATCATTATTCCTTATAAATACACCATTTTCAGTATTCAGACCAAGCTTTTTATGAATGTCGAAAACGGATATCATTTAAGTAAAATTTGGATTAGCAAACAGGCAAAAATAAGTATTATAACTTAAAAATTTGTCTTTTACACGTTACTTTTTTAGAAATATGCCATAAAACTTAATCCCTTTTATGATTTTAATTTATATTATCGGTTATTCCCTTTGCTTGTGCCAAGCTTATATTAAAACTTTTCCGCTTTTTAAACTTTGGAATTCCCAAATTCCACATAACCCACACTACCCAAAAACCCCTCAACATTCCCCACCGCAATCCTATCCATTTCCCCACCAAAAACCCCTTCAAAATTCTGATAATAAGTTTTGAAATCCTCCCCCCAAATCAAATTTAAAAAATAATCGGAGCCGTACATAAAGCGGTTGGGGAAGTGGGTGTATTTGTTATTGTAAATATCATGGAGTAGTTCTTGTTCCATAATGCAGGATAAATCGGTGTAGAGATTAGGGTATTTGGGCGCTCCGTTGGCTGTTTCCTGCATTAGTCATTAGAAGTTTGAAATTAGAAATTGATTAATTGGATTTGCATTTCTCTTTTTACTATTGAACTTAAGTTGTCTGCCTTTGCTTTTGTTTTCCACTTTTTCTTAATATTAAAAGCAGCACACCTACATTAAAAATGAAAAACAAAAACCTTGAAATAAAGCTAATATTTACCACCTGCCATTCACCAGATGTATTTGTATAGGCTGGTAAAGTCTGCGAAATAGATGTAATAATTTTTTTGCTTACATAATCGTTTCGGATATCGTGCAGGGCCAAAAAATCTGCTATGGTTAGCAAAAAAACCAGTACTGTTAATATTAGTGCTATTGTTGTGATGTTTTTTAGGTTTTTCATGCTGTTTGATTTAATGTTTATATTTAATTTCAAGAAAATTTGAGATATTTTGCTTGCCAAAAGAAGTTTATAATCCAGCAATCACTCAATAGAAATAAATATTTGGAGCATTTTTCTAAAATACTGATATAAAGTTAAAGCGCTTTTTTATAAAAAGCAAGTTACCTGTTTTTTTTAAAATCGGTTATGATAGAACCACTAAGAAAAGCCTCTAAACAGATAATTCAATAAAAAGCAAAACAACCTCATTTATCAAAAACGCTGGGAGGTTATTAATAATGTAAGTATAAAATGTATAATTCACAGGATAACTTAACAGTAGAAGAAAAGTCAACCCGTGAATTACAACGCCTTAAAGAAGCCTGGGTGCAGTTTAATAATTTATGCAGCAAAATATACTACAAATCCAAATATTCAAGCAGTTCATATCTGGTTTTTCCATGTTCCGTAATTCTTTTTAATGTGGCTTTCATTTTTCCTACACTTAAAGGAATATCGTCACTGTTTTCGGAAGATTTCCATGTTTTGGGGTTTCCATTGATATCACCTGTGAAGCCCGAACTGCCATTGAATATTTCAATAACTGCGGTTAGAAGACCATTTCCATTATCAAACAATTGTCTCACCTGCGAAAAGCGATATGCCTCGCCATCACCAATTTGGACAATATAATTGTTTTTATTGTATTCAATTCCGTTAAAAGCCTGATGTTTTCTAATCTTTATTCCAAAAAATTCTGATGCTTTGTCACTAACCATTTTTTCCGGAATCCTTGCATAAGCCTGGTTAGTTTGTGTAAAAACCTTGTAATTGTGCCTGTAATTGTAATATATCCCAAAAATAATAAGTGCGCTATCGGGTACATTATCTTTTTTGAACGTAGGTAAATAAATTTCGGAAAATTCTGTGAAAAAACTATTTAATTCATTCTTTTCGACTTCAGATAATTTCAGCTCAGTTTCATGCTGTTTTACTAATTCTATAAATTTTGCTTCGCACTGCTTAAAATGGTTATACTCGTTAATGCTATTACCATAGTTCTGGATAACAATAGTTCCATTAACATACTTTCCTTCGAGTGTTCCTGGATCAGTTTTAGCTAATGGTCCTTCAAAAGTGAAGTAGATTTCTCCATGCAGATCCTCGGGTATTAATCTACCTGAGCGCTTAAATCCTTCACCACCAAAATGATATTCATATACATCACTTTGTTTTGTTATAGTTAATGTCAATGGACAAGAATTTTCGCCCGAAACTTTATACACGCCAGAATAATCGTTAACAGACAGATGCTTATTGATTGTGCTATCCGTATCCTGATTTGAATTTTTATCTTTGCTGGAACCTGAATTGCATGATATTGCAAAAAATAATACAAATAACAGTATTGCGCTTAATAAAACTTTATTCTCCATAATTATCTTTTGATTGAATTTTAAAATATTTTAATTATTTTTATTTCTTTTCGATTGACAGAATTTGATTACAAGATTCTGCCTCTCCTGTTTTCAGGCTAACTCTTCCCTGAGGACGCTCTTTGTATTTAATATTAAATGTCTGGCCCAGTAGTTCCTTATTAGCTGTTATCCCATCTTCGCTTATAAAATTGATTTTTATTTCAGGTTCTTCCGGGTCCATATAATTCCGATAAAAAACAATTTTAGAGCCATCTTCCTTCTCAAAAATTAAATCGGCTTCTGCTTCGAGTGCACCTCCTTCAATAAACTTTGCAGTAACAATTTTGAAATCGTTGCTTTGCTGTAGTATTGTTCTTTGAATTGAAGCACTATCTGTGCTTTCTTTTGGTTGATTATTATTACCACAACCGAAAATTGTAATGGAACCGAATAAAATTGCTCCTAAAATTTTGTGAATGTTTGTCATTTTTAAAAAATTATATAAGTATGTATTTCAAAATGTTGTTTTTGCTTTTCAATTAATAATTAAATCTATTGGGTCTTAAATATGATGTAAAGTAAATTCAAGGGTGCACGTATTCTCTTATCAGATCGTACAAAATGCTTTTATATGCCTATTTTGTACGATTTGATAAATTTTATTGAAAACCTACATCATCCTGAACATGTTTGGCTGCACCGCTAAAGTTTCAGGCCCTATTTTTTTTATGGAAGTGATGCTGAAAAAAGTTAGTAATTACAGGTTGGCTCAAATACCTGATAAACTATTGATAGTATTTTAAACTTTGAGTATTTAGCTCGCAATTTTTTTCTTTCTCCAAACCGATGGTGATTCACCAGTGAGGTTTTTAAACTGACGGCTAAAATTTGACTGTTCGCTATAACCAGTGAGTTCTGCAATGGTAGTAAGGTTGTAATCAGGATTTTGAGATAAAAGCGATTTTGCTTCTTTAATACGCAATTGGTTTATCCATAAATTAAAACTAACACCTTCTTCAGAGTTAATGAGATTTGAAAGGCTGGTTCTTCCTATTTTTAACAAGTGACTCATTTGTTCAAGTGTGATCCCTTCAATAAGGAAATATTTTTCAGAAAGTATCAGTTTTTTTAACTCACCCCAGATAATTCTCGGTTTGAGCATAAATTGTTTTTCCGGTGAGGATTTTATTGTACCTAATACCGGAGCCAAATAACTAAATATCTTATTGTAGTTGATGTATTTAAGTGCAAATCCAAAATAAAATAAAGTAAGGATTATATTAAAAACCAAATCGGATAATTTTCCTGGAAATATCTGAATTCCAACTGCAATGATACCAATAGATAAGGCCAGGAAAAATGCCCATCTAATCCAGTTTAGCCTAAATTTTGAGACATCGGAATAGTTATTGTTAATCTTGTTCAGGTATATTTTTTCTTGTTTTAGGAATAAAAGTATATAGTATACAAGCTGAGAAATATAATAAAGAAAAAAAAGAAGGCGAATGATTACTGTTGGATTTGAAAAACAGGGATAAAAATCGCGGATTCCGGTAATTTTACAATCTCCAACAACTATCAATAAAATAAAATATATAAGGCTAAATAATAATGTTGGTGATACAAATAGCAATAAGCGCTTTGAGCTAACAAATGCCGGATTTAATAGAATAATCAGGGTAAAAGTGAATAACAATGCCTGCAAGGATGAAATTAGCAACACAATAAAATTGAAATATTCTGGAGTTTGTACTTCAAAATCCAAAAACATGATAATTATATTCAGTACAGTCATCACAAAATACGCTGCAGCCAGTATTCGTAAGGATATTCTGTAATTTTGAAGTTTTAGATCCTTAGGGGTTGGAAAAGCTAAAAATAGCGTTCCCATTACCAGGCAGACTATTAGCAAAATCAAATTAACTGAAAAATTTATCAAATCCATTGCGTGTATTCCGTATTCTTTTCCTTACGGTAAATTACGCAATTATCTGCCAACCTTACAAAAAAATATACTAACACCGGCAATTTTCAGCCTCCGATTGCTCTTTTACAGAGGTTTCGTGGGTGCTAAACCGTCAAAATGGCAAATTTAGGCTACAAAGCGTTAAGCGTTTTCATTTCGTTTTTATTTTTTGTATTTCTCGCAATCCTTTTGTAAATTCATCTCTTATATGAATATCTTTATCTTGTTTTCTCTCTTTGTAGAATTTCTTGGCTTGAATAAAATCTGATTCTGCTTTATCGTAATTTTCTAATTCTAAATACGCACAACCACGGTATGTATATACATGGTCATCAATTTTTTCATTCATCGAATTTGTAGCTTTTTCGATTGTCGTTTTTAGATAATTAATTTTATTTTTTCTAAAAAAAATTGTTTCTTTTGAATTTAATTTTTCTAAATCTCGATAAGTTACAGCACAATTCCAATAATATATGTAATTGTCATCTATCTGCATTGCTTTTTTATAATTTGTCAATGCTTCACTATCTTTTCGAATTAATTTTGAACCATATCCAATAGCCAACATATTATATGCTTCTGCTAAATTAATATCCTGTTCCTTCGAATTTTCAATCGCTTTACGTGCATTCTCAATTTGTTGTTTTGGATTATTTAATCTCCAATAAATTGTTGCAGTCCAACAATAAGCAACACTATTTTCATTATCTTCCTTAATCGCTTTTGCAAATTCGTTTAAAGCATTTTCATATTCTTTTTTATAATAAAAGACAATTCCATTTTCAATTTCACTGTTTTGATTAAAACCTAAATTTGGTATAATTTTTAGTCTTGGATTTACCAACTCATCATCATTTTCCAAATAATCTTCATGCTTTTTATCATATTTTTTTAAAATGTCAATGATTTCATTATTTTCAGGTTCTAATTCAGCAAGAGGTTCAAGTAATTCTTTTGCGTTTTGAAAATTTTGTTTTTCAATTTCATAGTTTGATTGTAAAATAATATCTTTTTTAATTAGCTCTGTAAAGTTATTCTCTGAAAATACTTTCTCGAAATCATATTGTTTTATAGATGATACTTTATTACTTTCAGCTTTAATATCTTCAAATTCTTTCATGTAGGCTTTTACTAAACCTGCTGCTTTAATTACAATAATGTTTTCTTTGTTGTATTCAGCCACATATGTCCAGTTATACGATCCATTTACTAATATTTCTTCGTCAATTATACAGAATTTATTGTGCATTAAATTTTTATGATAAATATATAATTCACAACCTTTTTTGATTAACTCATTGAAATTTAGTGCATTTTCTCTAAAATTAATAATATCATCTGCGATAATTAAATCGATTTTTATACCTTTTGTCAATTGCTCTATTAAAGCATTATAAATTTCTTTGTTTGTAAACCATGCAATAGCAATGATTAAACTTTTTCTACTTTGTTTAAGTTGAAAAATTATTTCTTTTTTTATCTGTGTGAAATGAGAATTTATCATTGTGATTTCATCTTTATGTAACGCATAACACTGAAAATACTTGAATATCGTTACTGGTCATATGCCGATTTTCAAGAATTTTTCTCACCATTTCTCTTCCTCAAATAAATCGTATTCGAAACCTTTGCTATTTGCCTGTCGTGTTTATCTATAAAGTAGTATTCGAAAGTTTTTTGTGCTTTGCCCTTTTCGTTAAGTTGGTGTTTTAATTCATCAATGTCCTGCTCTGTAATTTCTATTTTTGCTTCTATCCTGGTTTTTGCAGGCAACAGGTAATCAATTGAAAAAGTGCGGTTCCAGGCTGAAGTTCCGGGTATAATTTTCTCAAATACCAGGGCAGGGAAAGGATCGGAAAGGAGGCACATAACGCCTCCGAATAACACTCCATTGTTGTTTTTAAGGTACCATCGCAGGGGAATTCCCAGACTGATTTTTCGGTAATCTTTAGAAAAGCGGATACGTGCCCCAATAAAAAAAAACAAGGGATACCATTCCAATAATCTGTCATAACGAATGATTTTACTGCGATGGATTCTTTCAACGATACTCATTCTTATTGTTTTACTTTTCGAAAGCGCAAGATACCATATTTTAGTAATTTCAGCCTTAACAATCGGTGAAGTTGTGAATAACTCTTAAAAGCATCCATTATCCTATCAAGGTACTGTTCTTTTTTGGGAAATAAATTGATCAAAGGTTTAACATACTCATTTTTAAAAACCTCCGGAGGTGTAGTTATGGTAATAACATTGGCCACTTTATCTGATAAATCGTCGAAACCAATAAAACCAAAACCATAGCTTTTAAAAAGTACCACCCACTCATTTAGGCTCATGTATTCAAAAATACTGTTATCAGAAGCATTAGCTTTGGCCTTGCCTGCAAATTGGTCTGAATAAACAATATCTGTAATATAAACATCGCCATTATCAGTGCACAATGAAGAAACTTTTTGTGCCAAAGTTTCTTTATCGAGAATATGAAATGCACTTTCGATAAAG
>JARGGF010000245.1 GCA_029210905.1 Bacteroidales bacterium
CGCCATTTAAAACTTTTGTTTGTTGCCAATTAACACCCACATCGTGTATAAATTGAAATGCTGGCTGATTTTGGTAATTTTCAATTAAATCGCACACCATTTGAATGGGGCTGTAAATTACGACATACGAAGCCAATTGATGCGCCAGTGTTGTATTCACCTGATTGTTCTCTCTGTATGGTTGGAGCTTAATGTTAAAAACACCTGGTGTAAAATCAACAGGGCCGGCCAACATTCTTGTAAATACCATGTTGGAAATGTGAGATGGCGGGTTTCCTCCGTCTGATGACCATGCATTATATTCTTGTCCTCGTACTCCTTCCCTTGAGATTATATTTGGATAGGTTCGTCTCAAACCAGTACCTTTAATTGGTTCATGGGCATTTACTGCAATATCATATTTTGCAGCGGTTTCTATCACCTTTCGATAATGATTAACCATCCATTGTCCATGGTGATGTTCGCCATTGGGAATAATTTTACCTACATAACCCGTTTTAACAGCATGCAGCCCTAAACTTTTCATTAAAGAAAAAGCTGTATCCATTTGCTGTTCATAAGTTCTTGGAGCAGCCGAAGTTTCGTGATGCATGATTACTTCCACCCCTTTCTCTTTTGCATAGCGGGCAACTGCTTTCAGGTCATAGTCGGGATATTGGGTGATGAAATCAAAAACACCCTCACGATCTTCAAAACCAATCCAGTGTTCCCAGCCCGTATTCCACCCTTCCACAAGAATTCCCCCTAAATTGTTTTTTGCAGCAAAATCAATGTACTTCTTTGCATTTTCGGTTGTAGCACCATGTTTGCCGTGCGGTTTAGTTCCATTCCAGGAATTCATATCCTGCGTTGCAGCATAATCCCATGTTGATTTACCCAGGTGCATTTCCCACCAGATTCCATTGTATTTCATTGGTTTAAACCAGCTTATATCTCCTAACTTGTTTGGCTCATTTAAATTTACAATTAGTTTTGATTCAATTAATCCTCCCGCATTTTCACTGATTTGAACGGTCCGCCAGGGGGTCTTAAATGGTAACAATACTTTGGCTTTATGTCCGAATCTGCTAGAACCAACAAGCACACTTTTCATCGATAGATTGATGGTGTCTATTTTTAAAGTCATCCCGGCGTAATCGGTTAAATTAGCCTCGTGAAAACTTAAGTAAATACTTGAATCAGTTTTCATTGTAATCGGTGTGTTTACAGCATTATCAGGGATATAGTTAGCATCGATCTGTTTAATAGCAACTTTGATTTCTGATACCCTCGATTCATTATATAAGTACTCATAACTATCCCAATCACCAGGAATCCACCAACATTTATGATCTCCAGTTAACCTAAACTGTGTATTTTCATCCATGATAATTAAGGAGTCTATACCTTCTTGTTTCGGAAATTCGTAGCGAAAACCAATGCCATCATCATAAGCCCTAAAATAGATATTGAGCAATCGGTTAGGGACCTTATTTTCCTTTAAGCTAACCAACATTTCTTTGTAGTTGTTACGAACTTTAAGTTGCTCGCCCCAGGGCATTTCCCAGGTTTCGTCAAGGGTGTTAAATTTGCTTTCAACAAGTTCAAAATTGTTCAGCATTGCATTCTGGTTCTTGAATTCAAAACCCATTGTAGATGAGTCTATTACAAGATCGTCTTTGAATTTAACCAGGTAGGAGGGGGTTCCATCTGCTTTGAGCTGAAATTCAATTGAAATGCTACCCGAGGGTGAAGACACTTTTGTATTATTTTTAGTTTTTGTTGTGCAAGCTAAAACAGATACAGAAATAGCTATCAAGATTAGGTTGTAATATATTTTTTTCATTTTCAGCTATTTAAATTGGTAAACATTTTGTTGATTTATCACTGTGTTCTTTTTAAATTGGAGAAAATGTAACTTTATTTGTTCAATTCCAGCAATTTTAAGTAAACTCCATTTGTCCATCCAAAGCCGTCCTGCGATGGATATTCGCCCCCTCCAGCTCCTTTGTTTGGGTTAATTACGTTGTATTTTTCCATCATTTTACCAGTTTGCAAATAAACCTTCTCATTAGTGTTTAACCATCGGCTTTTGATTTCATCAGCGAGCTTATTTTGCTTATAGTTGTACAGACCTATAATGCTAATATATTGTAGCGGGGCCCATCCATTGGGGGCATCCCATTGTTGTCCGGTAAGGTTCAGCGTTGAAACCAGCCCGCCCGAATACAAAAAATGATCTTGTATAATTTCAGCAGTACTTTGGGATTGTTCCTGAGTGGCTAAATTGAAAAAAAGCGGATACATTCCTGCCAGTGAAAGCACTGTAGTATTTTGTTTTAAGATAAAATTATAATCAACAAAAAAGCCGTAACTCTCATTCCAACAGTATTTTATAATTGCCATTTTCCTGTTTTCTGCCAGATCGAGATACTTTTCATACGCTAATTGATTCTGAGCTGCCAGGTATCCCAATGCAATTGTTTTTTCAAGATGGTACAACAGGCAATTTAAATCAATGGGTACAATTTCAGTAGTAATTATAGAAGTAAGGTTGATGCCATCTTTCAACCATCGCGAGCTGAAGTCCCATCCTGATTCACAGGCTGAACGAATATTTCTGAAAAAGTCGATAGAATCCCTGCCTGATTTATGAAAAACCGTTAGATCTTCCCTGTACGATTCTGACCTTGGGACTGGTAAATTATCCCAGTACCTGTTTAAAAGAACATTTTTCTCTAATTGTACCACATGTTTGCTTGCCCCTTCTTTTTCCAAAATTTTATTATCGCAATCCATCCAGAAATTATATTCTTTTAATAATTCAGGTAAGTAATCTCTGTATACCTCATTTCCTTTTATTTTTGCTTTCAATTCGACCATCAAAGAGAAGAAAGGAGGTTGCGAACGACTAAGATAGTACGTACGATTTCCATTTGGTATAAAGCCTAAGGAGTCGATTAAAAACTTGAAATTGTCAATCATGTCGAATATAATATCCTCACGCTTAGATACTTCAAGGCCTAGCATGGTAAAATAGCTGTCCCAATAATAAATTTCGCGAAATCTTCCACCCGGGACAATGTATTGATGAGGTAAACAAATCAAACTGCTGTTTTTGAGCTTTATATCTTTGTCTCTTTTTAAAACATCCCAAAGTGAATTCAAGTGCTCTACAATTGTTAAAGAAGTATCGGTTTTGAATTCAGCAGTTCGCTGGTTTGTTGCAGGTAGGTAAAAGTTTTTGTCTATGAAAATATTTAGGCTGGTCCGGTCATTGAGATCAATTTCCCCGAATTCTTTAATCAAAATATTGACATCTTTTTTTGGGATATAATCTACAAAGGCTTTGTTGTCTTTTCCAAGAATAGCGGTATCTGTTTGTACTTTTATAAATATCGGGCCCAAAGCTTTTGATGGGAAATATTGAGCATTCAGTTTATGGTTTCCAAATAGAAACAAAAAAACTAAAAGCATGAAATTCAGCTTTTTATTCATTTTCATAGCATAAGTATTTATAGTAATTATTCCTTTTGTTTGCGATAATAAGTTTTCTTTTCAGGCCCTACACCTGTAATTTTTAACGATTTCCAGTTGTGTGGAAGTTTGCTTTCGGTTTGAATAATACCATTAGGTGTAATTTCCAGGCCACCAAATCCCATAAGTAAACTCTGGATAATGCCACCGGCACCAGTAGCAAAATAGGGATTAGTTCCTCCCTTGGTTTCGGCAATTACCCGAAATGGAGGATTTAAATTGGGAAGATAAGCATCCTTAAAAAAATGATAAGCTTTTTCTCCATTTCCTAGTCTTGAGTAAAGTAAAGCAAATATGGCCTGAGTCATAGCAGGAGTCCCCACTTCAGGCACTTTTGTTTCATAATACTCCAGATCTTTTTTTATTTGTTCAGGATCGGTAACTACTTTTAATGGATAAGCCAGGAGGTTTACGTCTGCTTGTTTTATGGGCTCTCCATTGTATGTGGCATGCTCACGTGTGACGCCATTAGGCAGTTGAAGAATAGGGATATTGTCTGCAACTAAAGCCCAATCAGGATTTGCTTTAATTCCCAACAAACTGGCTGCAGTTGTTGCATTTCGTAAGTTTACCATTGCTGCAGCATTGGTAAAGGCATTGTTATCTACATTTTCAGCCCATTCATCAGCAGCAACCACATTTTTTATTTCGTAATTTCCTTTGCCGTTTCTTTCTACACGGCTAGCCCAAAAATCAGCAGTTTCAGATAATATTGGCCATCCTTTTTCCTTTAACCAAATCTTATCCTGTGTCACACAATAATAATTCCATGCAGCTAATGCAACACATGCTGTAATATGGTGTTCAAAAGGCCCGGTTAATGCCCATACAGGAGTTTCTTCAACACCTGTGTCTGCGCTTTCCCAGGGGAACATTGCTCCTTTGTAGCCATGTGCAAATGCATTTTTTTTGGCAGCTTCAAGTCGTTGAAACCGATATTCGATGAGCGAGTGGGCAATTTCGGGGTGCAGCATCAATAGCGCAGGGAACATCCAGACCTCAGTATCCCAAAATACATGTCCATTGTATCCCAGGCCTGACAGACCCATTGGAGAAATTGATAAAGAAGTTCCTTCTCTGGAGAATGAATACAAATGATAAAGCATGCTGTGAATGTCCTGCTGTGCCTGCGGATCTCCTTCAATCAGGATGTCGCTCTGCCATAAGTTTTCCCAGGCTTTTTTATGAAAATTGATTAATCTTTCCTGTCCTTCCAGATTTGCAAAAATGGTTAAACGTTCAGCTTCGTTTAGTGGGTCATCATGATGGGCTGAAGAGATTGAAGTTCCTACAATTGTAAAAGTGTAAGACTGTCCGGCTTTTATAGTTTTTTTAAATTTCATTAAATGCATGTTGTTGTCCCACATTTCATGAATTACTCTTGGTTCATCACCATGCTTTTCGCTGAATATAAAACTGTTAGAAGCGCACAGCAATAATTTTCCTGTAGGGCTTTTGGCTGTAGAAGTCAGCAGGTTAATATTTGCATGTGGTCGATTTATCTCATTATAGTAATTTTGAACTTCCCTTAATGCATCAGGCGCTTCAATGATACTTGCCGCCTCAATATTAATATTCTTTTTAGCCATAATGGTAATGTCCATCAATACGCAATATGGAAGATGCCGCAGCGAATAATACGAATAGGTAACACTTGCTTTGTCATTAAAATCAAATGAACCGGAGAATTTCGCATTTTGCATATCCAGCTCTTGGCTGAAATTTTGGATAGAACTACCACTCACACCTTCCCCATCAATGGATAAGCGGGTATTTAACAAGTTAAAACTATTGATAAAATTACTTACCCGTCCCCTTCCATATAAATCGTAGGTGCCGGCCAATACCACATTTTTAACTTTCAAGGGCTCTGGGGATGACACGATTCCAAGCATGCCATTAGCAACTGTAATTCCATAATAATTAGATGAATTTATTTTATCTGCTTTTATATTCCATTCATTTTGCTGCGCAATAATAGAATTAATCAGTATAAAAAATAAGATATGGAGTAAGAATTTTTTTTTCATAAGTTTTTTTATTTTAAGATCAAATAAACCCTAATAAGTTGAGCTATAATAGATTGAATATTTCATGATTAAACTATTTAAAAACGATTTTTTAAAAAACATAAAGTAACGACAAGGAATGGATTGCCTTGCGCTACTTTATGAATAAATATCAATCTAAGTTATTTAACCTAAATTTAAAAAGCAAAATCTTTATCTCTTTAATAACCAGAATTTTGAATTAAATTAGGATTAACATCCAACGCTGATTGAGGTATTGGGAAAAGCTGTTTAGAAGCTTCAGTAACAGGTTTCTCGGAATAGGCTGCTGTAAACTTACCAAAACGAATTAAATCCTGGCGGCGATGGCCTTCCCAATATAATTCAAATCCACGCTCATCCAAAAGATTATCAAGAGTAAGGCTTGTAAGGTCTGCAACTCCCCGTTTTGAGCGCACTGCATTAACGTCGGGTAAAGCACCACTTTCATCATTATTTCTCAACTTTGCCTCAGCCCGCATTAAATAAACATCTGAAATACGAAAAACTGGAAAATCATTTCCTTCGTTAAACTGACGGGTAGTTTCAGGATTGGGGGCAAACTTTATACAGCGTATGCCTTCCGTTTCAGAAGCACTTCTTAAATTTACATCTTTTGTAAATATTAATGGGTTGCCATTTCTATCTTCAAGTGCCGTATAATCTGGAGCAGGTCCATATTGTTGTCCAACAAGGAAACCTTGATTAAATCCTAAAGCATCTACATTTCGATCATCATAAAAACGTACATCGTTTTGATCCCATTTATCAAAAAATGTCGCTGTTATGCATCCCCCATTCCACAGACTGGTATAGGTACCAAATACCTGGTTATAATGTAAAGTGAAATTCACCCATACACCACCGCCGCCTTCATCGTATTCATCATTATGAATAATTACAAAGATTTCTTCATCTTCAGTTGATTTTGGATACTGAAACATTGCCCAATAGTCTGTTGCAATAGAATATTCTCCTGAACCAATAACTTCATTGCAGGCAGCAATAACATCATTCCATCTTGCGGTCCCTGTGTATACCTCGCTATTCAAATAGATTTTTGCCAATAATGTTTGCGCTGCTCCTTTTGAGACCCTACCATAAGGAATATCTGATTTTGATTTCATCAATGGAATAATTGTAGTCAGTTCATCAATTACCCATGTTGTTGCTTCTTCACTAGTCATTACCTTTGATGGAATTGAATAATCTGTTTCATCATATTCCCTAAATGGAACTTTACCAAACAAGTCAAAACAAGCATAAACATAATATGCCCTTAAAAACCTTA
>JARGGF010000246.1 GCA_029210905.1 Bacteroidales bacterium
GGGTTCATTTAAACAGAAACAGGAGGTGTAATAGGAGATTAGCGTCTTCGCCCAAAAACCATGGTCCAATAACTTCCGCTTCGTCCTACAGCAATATCGGTATGCCCTCCATTCATCATATTTTTGCAATGGCCCGGGCTGTTTCGCCATCCATTAAAAACGGCATCTTCATTTCCGTAGCCTGCTGCAATATTTTCACCACCAGGGTTTCCAGGATAATCGGTTCCATTAATTCGGTCAGCATAGCTTGAACCATCGAGGCTCACATGACTAAAATATCCATGAATATTCATATCTATACTATGTGCAATGGCGGCCCGTTCTAATTGGTAATCCCATTTAAGCGGGGCTACAGGTGGCATATAAGTACCTCCACAATCGCAGCCTTTTGCCCTAAGGCCATTAACCAGATCCTGAAGTTTCTTTTTACTTATTATTTCAGCCAAAGATTCATCTTTGCGCTCCAATTGGCATGATGAAATAAAGGCAAATAACAGAACGAATAGAATAATCCTGTTCATAGGGCTATAATTTTATCGGGTTAATTTCAAAGGCCACTTTAAAGTTTAACATCACATGGTTTAAATATCCATCCTGGATAATATAACCCCGATATTCATCTTTAAATGGGCTGTGATTGTACTCAATATTTAGTCCGGCATAAAATGCAGGTAATTTAAACGTTTGTATTTTTATAAAATCAAAACGGTAGGCAAGTCCAAATGCAGCTAAAAAACCGGTTTTATAGGGTAAATTATTATTGATATCCATGCCTAGCTGGGCTTCAACCTGAAAATCATTAGATTCGTCTTTAGATGCGAATAAAACACTTTTTGGCAGCGAGAAATAAAACCTTCCATCAGCATAAAGTGGTATTGTGGTCCCTCCCATGCCCATATTGGTGCAATATCCCCCACCAATTCCTACCAGGTATTTTTCCTGCATCAGCAAACCTATTACCAAGTCAAATTGTCCACCTACAGCAGGTGTTTGGCTACCAATTTTAAAACTGGCCTGTGGGATAAATTTGATTGCCTTTGAGTTCTCTTGCGCAGAGGAAAAAGTATAAAAAGCAAATATAATATTTGAGATTATAAGGATTCTAAACATCTTTTGAGATTTGGAGATCATCCATTTACTGTATAGCCGGAAATTATCGAAGATCCTGCTAATCCCCCCACATAAACCATTCAGCATATTTAACTTTATCATTTTCGTAAACAAAGTATAAAAAATCATGGTAGCTGCGCCAAAAATACAACAAAGCTTTTTCATCCCCATCAAGGGAAATCATAGCGTTATTGAGTTCTATTTCAGTTCCATCCGGCATGCCCATGTATTTAATAATCTGGCTAATATCAGTGCCTTCTTTGCCAAAATGATTGCCCAACCATATCATGATTTGGTGCAAATCACTGTTCCATGTATCGCAGCATAGGGTTGTTTGGGCAGACAGTCGTCTAAAATCTACACAAAGCTCTTTAAGATTAACTTTGTCGAAATCCATACCGCTAAATCTACTCATACAGCAAGAATCACTATCACTAATATTTTGCGAAAAAGCTGCATGAATAAAAATCAGGAATGTCACTGAAAAAAAGAACTTCATTATACTATTTATTTTTACCATGAAGATTTCAATACAATAAAAATTTAGCTTCTAATAATATTTCCTGATCAGGTTAAATACCTTTCTAACACCATCAAATTCGGTAAAATTCTCATCAACATCACCTTCAAATTCAATTCCAATATAACCATTAAACTTGTGTTTGTGGATAATTTGAAACATTTTGCTATAATCAGTCTGCGTTTCTTCTCCTAATTCATCAAATTGTATACCTTTAGCACTAATACCACCAGCAAATGGGATTAAATCTTCTAATCCCTGGTAACGATCATATTCCACAAAGTTGCCAAAATCAGGAAGTGTTCCTATATTTGGTTTATTAACCTTTTTAATAGTTTCTGCAAGCCATTTTCCGTTGGTAGCATGACTGTAATAATTCCATGAACCATCAGGCATTATCATGCCATGATTTTCCACCAAAATTTGAATATTTTTATCTGAAGCATAAGCACTTAATTCATCCAATGATTTTATAAGAGCCTGCTGTACCATATCCATTGTACCTAAACCACAACCATTTACACGAATAGCATTACATTCTAGAAATAAAGCTGCATCTATCCATTTTTTATGATCTTCAACAGACAAGATGCGGAGATTTTCAGCCGTATCGCCTAAATTTCCTTCACCATCAACCATAATCAATAAGTTTTGTACATGGTATTTTGAACAACTATCTTTCATTTGTTGCAAATACGAAAAATCTTGTGCTTTATTCTGAAAAAATTGCGAAACATATTCAATTGCGGAAATATTAAAACTATCAACAGCTATTCTTGCAACGTCTAAATGATCGATAGAACTATCCTGCAAATTGCGGTGCAATGACCATTCCGCTAGTGAAATGAGATATTCTTCTTTATCTTTTGATTGAGAAACACATCCGTAAAAAAATATGGTCAAAATAATTACGGTAAGATACTTTATTTTAATATTCATTTTAAGGTTTTGTTATTATCAGATTATTATCAGATAAAGCATTCAGTTTAATACATCTGTAAATCATGCAATTTTTTATAAACCCCATTTTTAGCTATTAAATCAACGTGGTTACCACGTTCTACTATTTGCCCTTCATGCAATACACAAATTTCATCAGCATGTTTAACAGTTGAAAGTCTGTGCGCAATTACTACCGAGGTGCGGTTTTTCATAAGATTTGTCAGGGCATCCTGCACCAGTCTCTCCGATTCGGTATCCAAGGCTGAAGTAGCTTCATCAAGAATTAATATTGGAGGATTTTTAAGTACGGCACGTGCAATACTTATTCGCTGACGCTGGCCTCCGGATAATTTGCTTCCGCGATCGCCAATATTAGTTTCATATCCATCCGGCGCTTCCATGATAAAATCATGGGCGTTTGCTACTTTTGCAGCTTCAATTGCCTGTTCCATAGTCGCATTTTCAACCCCAAAGGCAATGTTATTAAAAATGGTATCATTAAATAAAATAGATTCCTGATTAACATTACCCATTAACATTCGTAAATCTTTTAGTTTAAAACTGTTAATATTCTGATTATCAATGCTAATTTCGCCATCCTGAATATCATAAAACCTGGGTAACAAATCAACAAGTGTTGATTTTCCTGAACCAGACTGCCCCACCAAAGCTATTGTTTTTCCTTTAGCAATGGTTAGGTTTATATTTTGTAACACAGGTGAATCAGCATATTTAAAAGAAACATTTTTAAATTCGATTTTTGAATTAAACTCACTTATTGCTGTGGCACCCTCTTTATCTTTTATAATCTCTTCAGTTCGTAACACCTGGTTGATACGATCAATCGCGGCCATCCCCTTCTGAATCCGATAATATGCAGTAGTAACAGCCTTTGCAGGATTAATTATTTGAGAGAAAATAATGATAAAGCCAATAAATACCTGTGGCTCCAGATCGGATTGTTCACCAATAACCTGTCTTGCACCATAATACATTACAACCAAAATAGTTAATACCCCTAAAACCTCACTTAATGGAGATGCAAGGTATTCACGTCTGAAGATGCGGTTTGCAATGTTAGTATATTTTTTATTCTCGTTGAAGAAACGGTCTTTCGCTTTTTTTTCTGCAACAAAAGCTTTAATTATTCTTAATCCACCAATAGTTTCATCCATCAACGACATTAGATTCCCCATACGTTGCCTTAATTCTACAGAACTTTTTCTTAAACTTTTGCCTATTCGCCCTATAATTATACCACTAATTGGCAGTAAAACTAAAATCATAATGGTAAGTGGTGGACTAATTACAAATAAGGAGGTGAGAAAAATAATTATCATTATAGGATCACGAAAAACCATTTCAATTGACGACATGGCAGACCATTCAAATTCTTGCACATCAGTGGTCATACGTGAAATGATATCACCTTTTTTTTCTTCAGAAAAATACCCCATGTGGAGGTTTAGCACCTTATTATAAATTCGGTTTCTAATATCCATAACTATCCCATTACGCAATGGGGCCATAAAGAAATTTGCAAAATAGGCAAAAAGGTTTCTAAGAACTACCATCGATAAAATAAATATACTCACGTAGGTAAGTGCCGCGATTTTTCCACTTTCTACAATAGTGCTGCTGAAAAAATAGTTTAAATAATTTAAAACAGATTCAGAGGATAGCACAAGATCAGGTTTTTCGAGCACAAGCTTTTGACTGTCAAAAAGTATCCCTAAAAATGGGATAATAAGAACGAAGGAGAATAAAGAAAATATTGAACCAAGCAAGTTGAATACAATATTTAAGATGGCTTTATACTTATATGGCTTTATATAATATAATACGGTTCTAAAAAAATCTCTCATTGATGTTTATGTTAACGGCTGTACAACCAGATGAATCGCCAAATTTATAAATATTAAGGCAATTATTGCCAAAATAAATGGCTTTGAGCCTAAATGTTATAAAAAAATTAAAATATTCAACAGTTTCTCCTATTTTTGCCCCTTGTTATAATAATTATATTATCAACATCAGATAAGTGGAATTATCTCATTCAGAAAATCTAATAATTTAAATGCAAAATAATGAAAGTCAGTGGTTTTACATTTATAAGAAATGCAGTTAAATATGGTTACCCGGTTGTAGAAGCCATTAATTCAATTTTACCTATTTGCGATGATTTATACGTTGCAGTTGGAAATTCTGATGATAATACCCTGGAATTAATTAAGGCCATTGATCCAGATAAAATTAATATTATTGAAACAATATGGGACGATTCTTTACGAGAAGGTGGCCGCGTTCTGGCAGTTGAAACAGATAAAGCTTTTCAGGCAATTCCTAACGATACTGACTGGGCAATTTATATTCAGGGAGACGAAGTATTGCACGAACAATATCTGCCCACAGTAAGAGAAGCAATGTTAAAATGGAAAGACAACCAAATGGTTGATGGCCTGTTGCTTAAATACAAACATTTTTATGGATCTTATGATTATGTCGGGAGCTCTGAAAGATGGTATCCTCATGAAATTAGAGTGATCAAAAACAATAAGAAGATTTATTCCTATCGGGATGCCCAGGGTTTTAGAAAAAATGACAATGAAAAACTAAGGGTAAAACCAATAGATGCCTATATCTATCACTATGGCTGGGTGAAAGACCCAAGGACACAAAATGCCAAAATTGAAAACTTCCAAAAACTTTACACCCCTGAAAATAAACTTAACCATCTAAAATCAGATGAGTTTGACTATGCAGGTATTGATTCACTTGCATTATTTGAAGAATCCCATCCTAAAGTAATGCATGATTTAATTGCAAGAAAAAACTGGAATTTTGATTATGATTTATCAATGAACAGAACCACCCTAAAAAGCAGATTTAAAAGAATAGTTAAAAAACTCACCGGAATTGAGATAGGCTACAAGAATTATAAAATTATTTGAATAAGAGCCAGATTCCTTATCTATAATTACTCTAAATTTACATATCCACTAGTATTAAATGGTGTATATCGCTAATTTTGTGCCTTAATAATAATACTTTCCGATATGGTTATTGAAAACAAAGCAACCTACTTAAAACGTGAGGTGCTTACACGTATTGCAAAACTTTGCTATGAAGAACAATTGGTGGAAAAAGTTGATAAAATTCCGCTTCAGATGATAAACAGAAACAGTGAATCGTTTCGGTGCTGTTTGTATAACGACAGGGCAATGATTAAGTTCAGGACCATTGCTTCATTGGGTTTTGATCTTTCCGATGAAAACAAGGTAGATTCGAGTTTGATATCAGAATTTGCAAGGGAAATACCGGAACGGACAAAACCCGAATTCCCGATTTTGACTTTTATTGACGATGCTTGTAAGGCTTGCGTGCAGGTGAACTATTTTATTACCAATGTATGCAAAAACTGTGTAGCCCGTCCTTGTATGGTAAACTGTCCTAAAGACGCCATCTACCTTGGTGATTCACAAGCACATATTAAACCTAAAGATTGTATCAACTGCGGAATTTGTCAAAAGGTTTGTCCTTATCATGCTATTGTATATGTACCGGTACCTTGCGAAGAATCTTGTCCGGTTGATGCACTCTATAAAGATCAGGACGGAAAAGAACATATTGATTATACCAAATGCATTTATTGCGGAAAATGTACAAAAGCATGCCCGTTTGGAGCAATTATGGAAAAATCGCAGATTGTGGATATCATTTATCACATGAAAAAAGGCAAGGAAGTAGTCGCTATGGTCGCCCCATCTGTAATTGGTCAATATAAATCGTCAATATACCAAATAGCTGCGGCACTTAAAAAGTGTGGTTTCACCAAAGTAGTAGAGGTGGCTATTGGAGCTGAAAAGACTGCTCAGGTAGAAAGCGCCGAATTTATGGAAAGAATGGAGCGAGGCGACAAATTATTAGGTACTTCATGTTGTCCGGCTTACGTTGCGGCCGTGCGCAAACATGCAGAAGATTTTTTGCCCTATATTTCTGATGCTAAAACACCTATGGCTTACACAGCTGAAATGGTGAAAACAGAAGATAGTGAAGCAATTAGCGTATTTATTGGCCCCTGTGTTGCTAAAAAACACGAAGGAAGAAAAAATGAATTCGTTGATTATGTTTTAACATACGAAGAAATGCATTGTATGTTCCAGGCCAAAAATGTGGATCCAGAGAAAATTGAACTCGAAGATGAAGATAAAAAAGGCTTGCTCGAATATCGTGATGCAAATAATGTTGGAAGAGGTTTTCCTGTAACCGGTG
>JARGGF010000247.1 GCA_029210905.1 Bacteroidales bacterium
AGGGAATTAGAGAAATTCCAAGCTCGTTTTTCTCCGTCTTTTGTTTTAATTTTAATAAACAAAGGAATAAATACACTTGATTGTAATGAAGAAAAAACTGCAACCAGTAGCATTGAAAATGAGAGCAAAAGATAAAAAATATCCGTATCATCATTTGCGCCAAATTCTTTGGTAATAAGATAGATAGATCCAAGTCCTAAAATTTTACCAAAAAAGTTGAATAAAGAAGTCAGTATGCCTCCTTTTAATATTGACTCCTTTTTAATCATACTATTTTGATAACTGATTCTCATATAACTTCACTTCCCCAATTTCCTTAACCAACGTTAATCCGGGTTTCTCCAAATCCTGAGGAGTGATAACAAAATGAATATTCAGACTATCTAACATATTCAAATCAAATTTTTGGTACAACTGCTTTATTTTTCTCACAGTGGTGTCGTTGAAAGTCTTTTGATAATCAACAGCATATCTGTCGAAAAATACATTTCTTGAAGGAATTATTTTTTCAATTTCTTCAGCTGTAATTATTGATTTTTTTTCCGGATGACCATAAACCAAATGCTCATTACAGTTTTCACAAACCGGAATTAATGTGTATCTGGTTCCTGAGAAAATTAAAAACTCGGCAATAAAAGCCCTGTTACAATTGCACAGATTTGGCATAAACACAATATCGCCCTGTTTCATTCTTTTTCTGATTTCAAAACCCGATTTATAATAGTCGTTCATATAAACATCTTTCATCTGATTTTTATACCTGAAGGGTTTTGAAAATCCGGTATAGGCTATCAGGTTCAATAATATAAAAAGTACTGTAATACCAGGTACGATTGTGTTTGCAAGCTCTGGGTATTCTTTGATGCTAAAAAAGTCCGTCACTTTTGCCCATTTGGATTTTTTTACAGTGCTTATTTCTTTTTGATTTATCGCTTGCTTTTTTAATCTTTTTCCTTTGTAGGTTTTCGAAACTGTTGTTTTATCTTTATTAAAACCCGGGTTAAATATTTTTAAAACAAACAAAACGCCGGATATTACAAAAACAGCAATAGCAGGATAAAAGAAAACCCTGTAACGCGTATGCCCATATACATTAAATTCCATGTTTCGCCCATTGGCTATTTCAATGGATTTATTGATCCACTCCATTTTATCCGCAAAAATATCAAATGCAGTATGAAACTCAAATGGGTTCTGAAAACGGTTAAGTCCCATATACATAAATGCATAACCACCAACCAATAACAGGAAAAAAAACAATTTCCGGTTAAAAAGTGAAACAATGATCCCTACAAGGTAGAAAAAAAACAAGATATTGTTCTGAAGAATTTCCATTCCAAAAAGGAATAGGTATTGAGGGATGTACAATACTCCCTTTAACGCACCAATTATTAAACTTCCATAGCTGTTGCTGACATATTCAACTGTAGAATTATCGATGTCTGGCATGCCTGTAATGGTAACAGTTCCAAGAACATACTTGGCAATTATGAACTTATAAGCAACTAAAAGGACTATAAAACTAACAAAGTTTATAAAAATATTGATTCTATGCTTTTTATCAAATATCAGGAAAAAAAAGTAAAATAAAATGATGATAATTCCTTCAGGCCTGGTAAGGTATATCAACAGACCGAGCCATCCCATATATTTGTTCCTGTAACTTACCATAAAAAACAACAACATGCTAGCTAAAAGTGCTGATGCATCTATAGTCAGGCTTCGGAAAATAAAAAATGGCATCGTCAGAAATAGTACCGAGGCGCATAATTTTACGATATACGATGGGAACAGATCATTTTTTTTAGTAATAAAAAGGAAGGTGGCCAAAAAAAGCAGTGTAGCCAGAACGATATTAGTAGTGCGGTAAAAGCTCAAAAAATCATGTTGGGAAAAATGTAGTGGAATATATTCAATAAATGACAATAGTTTATCAGGTCCGCCACCCCAGTTCCACTCTCCATTTACCCACATTTCTGCACGGATGAAATACTCATCAAAATCATTCAGCCCATTTACATAAAACAAATCCTGCAAAAGATAGAAAGCGTATAAAAATAAAAGCAGGAGACCCGTGAAGTAGATTTGTGCTTTCTCAATTCCAAGCTTCTGGATTAACGAAATATCTTCAAATCTTGTTAATGTTTTCATTTACGAATTTCAACTTAATTAACAAATTGCAAAATATAATTATCTCTGTTGGTTCCAAAACCACAAATTAAACACAAAAATAAGCCAAAGTACCCTTGAATTATCATTTTTTTCATTTATGTGTTCATTTAGAAGGAACTGGACATATTCATAATTTAAGGTTTTGTGCTGATAATATTTTGCATCTCTAATAATATCCTGCATCTTTGAAGATTTTTTAAACCATAAGGAGAGGGGTACAGCAAATCCAGCTTTTTTCCTTTTTATTATTTTAGAAGGGATTAAATTTTTAGCGAGTTTTTTTAAGAAATATTTTGTTGTCAGACCTTTAATCTTTTGATTTTCACTTAGACTTAAAACAAGTGGTACCAGTCGATAATCAAGAAAAGGAATCCTTGTTTCCAGAGAATAGAGCATTGATGCGATATCCACTTTTCTTAGTATATCGTTGCTAAGATAGTTGCGGATATCATTTAATTGTATAGAAAGAAAAGTATTTCCTTTCCCTGTTTCAAATAGTTCATCAGCAGTAATATAGCTTGACATTAAAAGTTGTTTGCGTTGTTTTGAGGTGGTTTGTGCCATCCAATTTAAATGCCTTATTTGTTTATTTTTGTCCCAATCCTGGATAAACTTTTTTATTTTAAAACTGAAGTGGAGGTTCTTATCACTGGCAGGGAAAAACTGAATAAGCGGTTTAATTATGCGTACTATGATGTCTGGAACAAATCTGGCTATTTTATAGGCTAAATACGTATCATAACCACCAAAAAGTTCATCCCCTGCATCGCCTGAAAGGCTTACTGTTACTTTTTCACGTGTTATCTTTGATAAAAGGCTTGTTGGAAGTATAGAAGCATCACCAAAAGGTTCATCAAGTTGGTTTACAATCTCGAAAATCAACTCCTCATCAACTGAAAGTGTCTGATAATGATGCTCCACATCAATTTGTTGTGCAACTATTTTGGCAAACTCCAATTCATTAAAAGTTTTCTCCTTAAAACCAATTGAAAAAACTTTAAACTTAGGATGTTTTTTTGCAATAATGGCTGATATTACTGATGAATCGATGCCTCCTGATAAAAAACTACCAACCGGCACATCAGCAATTAAACGTTTTTCTATTGCATCTTCAATTAGTTTGTAGATGGCTGCATTTTTATCCTGAAAACTTAAGTTTTCAGCTGTTTTTATTTCATTTTCAAGATTGTAGTATCTTTTTTTGGTTAAAATCCTGGTTTTAAGGTGGTAGATGAGGTAATGACTCTCGTCCAGTTTCTTAATTTCATTAAAAATTGATATACCTGGGCCAATGTATTTTTGATAAAAATATTGATTTAATGCAGAAGAGTTAAGGGTTAAATTGATTTGATGACATTGAATTGCTTTTATTTGTGAAGCAAAGATAAATTGCTCATTATCAATGTAATAATATAATGGTTTGATGCCAAATCTGTCCCTTGCCAGAAATAATTCCAGATTTTTATTATCATAAATGCAAAATGCCCACATTCCATTAAAATGGTTAAGGCAATCTGTGCCCCACTCCTCATAAGCATGTAAAATAACTTCAGTATCTGAATTTGTATCAAAATGGTGATTTAATAATTTTAATTCACTCCTGATTTCCAGGTAATTATATATTTCACCATTAAAAACAATGTTAAAATGTTTGTATTGCATTGGCTGTCCGGCTTGTTCGGACAAGTCAATAATGGCTAATCTACGATGTCCAAGACTTACAAAAACATCGGTATAAATACCCTCTTCATCAGGTCCGCGATGAATTTGAGTATCGTTCATCTTACCAATTAATTCTTTATTTTTAAAATTAAAGCCGGCTATTCCGCACATTTATCTATAGGTTTGCTTGTTTTTTTATATTATTAAAGGAGTTATGGAAGATGGTTTTATATTCATACAAAATGTTATCCCAGTTTAATTTAATTACAATTTCTCTCGATTTTTCACCCATTTCCTTCAATCGCTCTGGTGATTTAACCATTTCTAAAAGTAAGTTACAAAGTTTTTCAAAATCACCCACAGGGAAGATATAACCGTTTTCACCATTAGTTACTAATTCTTCGGTTCCTCCAACGTCGCTGACAAGCACAGGTAAACCACATGCCATTCCTTCGATAAGTGCATTGCTCATACCTTCATTTTGCGAAGGCATTACAAGTATGTCCGCCCGGTTATATTCTGTAATCATCTGGTCTCTTTTTACATAGCCTGTATAATTTACTTGTTTTGTTACCCCAAGTTGTTGAGCTAAGCGGGTGTAATTTTCCATTTCATCTCCATATCCTACCAGATTCAGATTCAGGAATATACCTTTTTCTTTAAGTCTTGCGACAGCCTTAATCAACAAATCCTGTGATTTGAGTTTAATCAGACGGGCCGGACAAATTAAAGTTAGTTGTTTATTTTTTACTTTGGAAATAGGTTTAAATTGCTCAGGATCAATACCATTGCCGATAATTTTTATTTTTAAATAAGGGTTTATCGCGGCTACCATTCCCTTTTCTCTTATACACTTAGAAATTAGTAAATCAGCTCTTTTCCAGATACGTTTAATCAGCGGTGTAATTATTTTGTAAATTGTTTTATATCTGGCCTCATATCCTGGAATGTCAGTGCCTCCAATTCGAATCAAGTACGGCAATTTATACAGTTTGAAAAGCAAATAACTAACAACACCGGCGGGAATAGTGCTCCAGCCAAAACTAAAATCATAATTTTCGGTGCGATGCAATTTATTGGCTTTTATAAAAGCCTTTAAAGCATAACGAATAAGCTCAAAATGGGAAGCATGGTGGATATTTTTTCGATTTAGCCCAAGCCTTATTATTCTAACATTGGGTGAAAGTTGCAAAAAGCTATCGTGTTTATCAAGATTACCGGTTAACAGATCTATTTGAAATTCAGAATGGTTTTTTAATCGCTCAATAATCTCCTGGTTTACAATTCCAGTGCCACCCCCAAAGGGAGGGTATTCGTTATTAAGCATTAATATTTTCATCAAAATTAAATTTTTCATCAACCAAATATGTAGGCCTGCCTTTAGATTCGTTATAAATTCTACCAATGTACTCACCTAATATCCAGAGCAGTATAAAAATAAAGCCAACAAATATAAACATTACCACCACCAACCATTTAATTAATTCGTATATGCTGTGATTAATTATAGAATCGAAAAACATATAGACTAAAAACAAAAAGCCCATAACAATACTAAATGATCCTATCACGAAACCAAACTTTAGTGGCATAAGTGAAAAATTAAGCATTCCATCCATGGCCAGACGAATCATTTTCTCCCAGGAATAGCCGGTTTTTCCGTGAATTCTCTCAGGACGGTCAAAATCAACAAAAGTGTGCTTATAGCCCATCCAGGCTACAAGTCCTCTCATATAAATTGCTTTTTCATTTAGCAAAATAAGCTCTTTGTGTACTTTTTTATCGATTAAACGAAAATCGCCAACATTTCGGGGGATTTTGGTGTCAGAGAACCTGTCCAATAATTTGTAATACAAGAGTGCTGTATGTTTTTTGATAAAGTTGTCATGTCTTGTTTTTCTTCTCGCATAAACAATATCAAACCCCTCTTTCCACTTTTCAATCATCTGATCAATTACTTCGGGGGGATCTTGCAAATCACAATCCATTGATATTATTGCATCGCCTTTGGCGTATTTTAAGCCTGCGGTTAGAGCAGATTGGTGGCCAAAATTCCTGCTTAAACTAATGACTTTCAGTCTTTTATCTTCATTTGCCAATTTTACCAGGGTTTCTTTGGTGTTATCACGGCTGCCATCGTCAACAAAAATAATTTCGAAGCCTTTTTCATGCTTTTTCATGATATCAAGCAAGCGCTGGTAGATAAGTACTACATTTTTTTCTTCGTTAAATGCAGGAATTACAAATGAATACATTTAGTTTTAATTTGTTTATGCTGTAAAAATAACAAACTGTTTTAATACTTGACTATCAATTGTCAATTTTGGATGCATGAAAAATTAAAATCATCTATAGATATCAAAGTACTAACTAATTCTGGCCATTATATTTAAAAAGAAAATGATTAACTTTAGCTAAATTAACTATTAAAAGACATGAAAAAGAGCGCCCAAATAATACTAAGTTTTGTTATTTCCTTGTTTATTTTGCCGGTTCATTCACTAATTGCTCAGCCTGAATCATCAGTAGACAAAAAACTTTTTGAAATACAAAGTGTTCACCATGGCAAAAGCAAAAAGAAGAAAATTTCTGTTAAGGATAAAAAAATAAGGATAACCATTCGTTCGAGTTATGATATGGGAAATGCAACGCTTGAACTGTTCCTCAATGATAAAAAAGTTAGTCACCAATTAAAAGAAATTGGCACAGAATCAGCAGGTTCAAAAGTAAAAGTAGTAACTGGGGTAATTTACGAAATTACTGTTGAGTGTCAGCAGTTACTAGAAGTGGGTGAAAATGAACTACTTATCAAAGGATATGGAATCCCTCAAAGAAATAATTTTAAGATAAAGGGTTAGAACGACATAGTTTTGGAATTGGACAAAAGCAAGTTCAGACCTCAGTATTTTTAATGTTCCCGATCAAACAATCGCAAAAATAAATTTTTAAATTTAGGCTCTAAATTTAA
>JARGGF010000248.1 GCA_029210905.1 Bacteroidales bacterium
ATTTCGCCTGCATTTCCTGCAGAAAAAACATGAAGCAAGTTGGGATTTGAGTAGCAAGCTTGATCGTAGGCTTCTGCAACTGCGCCATAAAAATTTTCGATTTCAGTTCCGTATGAATGATTTTGAGTGAATACATTTAAAGTTGTTAGTTGCTCTGGGGAATCAGGAAAAATATTGGAGTAATCTGAAGCAGAAATTTTACATTCATACGCAACACCTTTTCCTTTTATTGAAGAATTGCCCCAACCTGCAGCAATTGTAGCCATAGCTGTGGCATGTGCATCAATAAATGGAGATGCTTCCGGTGAACTTATATATTTGTCATGCAAATCAATGTCTGCTTTATCGAAGTTGTTATCTTTAATTGAAATAGTCTGGTTGTTCCCGGTTGTTCCTGGGTATAGATGGTGTAGTAAATTAATTTGGTTGACTGCCAAATCCATTTCAGCAATTTTGGATTCGTGTTTTGGCGTAAGAGATTCAAATCCAATATATTGAACAAAAGGGGAATCTGCAATTCCAAGAGATTTCAGTTCTGCTAAACTTGACTGAATTATAAAAATATTATTATGCTTATTTATTGTTCTTAATCCGGATTTGTTTTTAAGAAAGTTCTTGAAATCGTTCTGATTACTCACTTTAACAATAAAGTTTTGCATTTTGTCCTTATTTTGCTTATCCAGGTTAGGATTTAATTTCCAAAGATTATTTACAAACCATATTCTTTTCTTTGAGGTTCTGATTTTTTTGAAATTAAGTGCTGAAATGGAAACAATTGCAAAATTTTCATCTAATTTTCTTATAATGTGGTAATTGTTGCTCGTGAATTGCTTTATTTCCTTGTAGTTCAATAAACAGTATATAGTAGTATCATCCTGAATTAGATCCGTCTCTTTATCATTATTGATAAATTGCTGCCAATTCCCAATTTCATTTTCCTGCGAAAAGGCTAATTGATAACTACTCAGGATTAAAAAAAGATAAAAAAAGCGCATAAATCAGGTAGATATTTTATCCAACTAAGATACGAACAATACCATATATCGAAAATTGTATTTGTTGACGAAAACTTGTTTTATATTGACGAATACGCATTTTTATTGCTGGAAGTTTGTATAATAATAAGAAAATGACATAAATTCGCTCCACTTGATAAAATATATTTTTATCTGGAAGCACTAATTAAACTAAATACTTTTAATTATTAACCAAAAAAAAAATGATGAAAAAACTAGCGCTTATTAGCTTCATGATTGTTGGAGTAATTTTTATTTCTTGCGAAAAAGAAATGTCGGATGTAAAAAATGAAATTGGCATCTCAAAAGATGTAATACAAAAAATAGAATCACTTGATTTGAATACCAGTGACTTAGTAAAGACCACGCTTGAAAGACCAGACGGTACTGTTGAAGAAGCCTATCTTGTTGAAGGTTGTATTGCAATAAGCCCTGAACAACTTTCAAGCATGAGCTTATTTGATGGAATCCAGGGAGAACAATACAGAACTTATAATTTGGTAAGTTCTCCAAGAACTATTAGTGTGATTGGCTACACCGGAGGAAGTAATGCCCTGACCACTAAAATGCGTACAGCGTTGCAATGGGCTGTTGCCAATTATAATGCATTAAATATTGGTTTAAGCTATACCTTAACTTTTGGAACAAGTTATAGCACAAAAGACATTGTTGTATACAAAACAACTGGTTCTGCTGGTGGAGTAGCAGGTTTCCCAAGCGGAGGAAAACCTTATAAATATGTTCAAATTTTTTCGGGTACCGATGCCTATGATACCAACGTAATAGAACATGTAATTACTCACGAAATGGGGCATTGTATTGGTATGCGACACACTGACTGGTCTACAAGACAGTCTTGCGGACAATCAGGTGAATCAGCAAACCCTGATGGAGCCGTTCATATACCTGGTACACCAACTGGTTATGATTCAAATTCACTTATGTTGGCATGTTTCGGCAGTGGCGAAGATGGTGAATTTGGATATTATGACATTGTGGCCCTTGAATATTTATACTAACCAAAACTGTTTTATAATCACTTAGTGCTGAAGGAGGAATTTGATATTTTAATTTTGATGAGGAAGGCTTAATCGCCTTCCTTTTTTATTTAAACAGGATTTGCTTTATTTCTTCTATCAGGAAATCAGCATTTTGTTTTGAGAAGCAAAGTGGTGGTTTCAACTTAAAAACATTGTCGAAGGGCCCATCAGTTCCCACAAGTATGTGCCTGTTTTTTAATTCGTTAACCAAATGTATGGCCAGGTTGGTTGCGGGTTCATAATTAAGGTGATCTTTTACAATCTCTATCCCCAATGATAATCCCATACCTCTTATTTCACCAATATTTGTGCATGTTTCTTTAAGTACTTTAAACTGATTAATGAGATAAGAGCCAACTTCTTTGGCATTTTGCATAAGCTTTTCTTCTTCAATAACTTCAAGTACTGAAAGACCAATGGCACACGAAACCGGATTGCCTCCAAAAGAACTGAAAAATTCCATTCCATTGTTAAACGAATCTGCAATATCAGAGGTGCAGACAACGGCAGCCATGGGGTGCCCGTTTCCAATTGGTTTTCCCAGTACTACAATGTCAGGCACTACTTCAGCATATTCAAAACCCCAGAAATAATCGCCCAATCGGCCAAACCCTGTTTGAACTTCGTCCGAAATGCATACTCCACCTTGTTTTCGGATGAATGAATAAATTTCCTGAAGATAATATCCAGGCAAAACAATTTGGCCCGCAGCGCTTACAATGGGTTCTGTTATAAATGCTGCATTTGAACTTTGCAAATCGGCTACATTTTCCAAAAAGTCTAGAATTTGTGCCTGGTTTTTTTGAATCAGCTCCTCTTCAGGTATGGTATGATCTGTAATTGGGATAGGAGCGACCATGATATTTTCTTTGGCTCCTTTTCCTCCCTTTCCTGCAAATTTATAATGGCTGATGTCTATTGAAGCAGCCGTGTTGCCATGGTAACCATGCTCCATAACCATAATATTTTCTTTGCCGGTGTGTGTTTTTGCAAGCCTGATTGCCAGATCCGAAGCGGCACTGCCCGAATTGACATAAAAAACTTTATTTAATGAAGGCGGGAATTTAGACAGTAATTTCTCTGAAAACTTTGTAATGTCATTGTATAAATACCTGGTGTTTGTGTTCAATTGTGCCATTTTTTGTTGACCGGCTTTAACCACTTTGGGATGACAATGTCCAACATGAGGAATGTTGTTTCTTAAATCCAGATAAGTATTCCCTTCATTATCATACATATACTGAAAGGCTGCCTTTTCCATTTTAATTGGCTTTTCGTAGGTGAGTGAAAGCGATTTGCCCAAATATTTCCAGCGATTTTCGATATCACTTTCCGCAGTTTTCGCAATTTGGCCGGGCAAATTTGCTGCTTTCCGGAATTCATCAGCCGCTTTAATTGGGTTTATGGTAATCCATTTTCTGATTAATTCTAAAACGGGTTTTTCACTGATGGTAAGGTATTCATTTTCAGGATTTGATTTTCTTCCATATGCTGAATGGCACAAACTAATTGAAAGCCTTGCGGCAATTAAGTAATATAAAATATCAACTTCTGTTTCTGTTAAAGGAATGATTTCTGAATAGCCCTTTATTATCGGAAGTGCCCATTTTATGGGGTCTGCTTTGTTTAAAACGGAATAGGTAATTGCAACAGCAAGCTCATTAATTAACAGGGAGTAAGTGCTATCTCCAAAATCAATAATTCCTGAGACTTTATCGTTTTTTACCAAAACGTTCAAATCATTTGCATCACCGTGAATAATGCTTTGCCGTAATTCAGGAATTAATGGTTTTACTATTTCATTAAACTGCAGATGATAGTATTCAACCAGCCTTCTGTCTGTTATTTTATGAATGTATTGAATGTTTTTAAGGTTATAGTCAAAATTTAAGATGTCCCAATCATACTTGCGTGATTGAATGCTTAAAAATCGCTTTCCAATTAACCCCTTATCCATTTTTGCCAGGAGATTGCCAAAGGATTCAAACAAGGACACTGAATGTTCTGCATTTGCGAATAATTCACCTTCGATATAATGAAAAAGTCTGTAAGCAGTCTGAGATTTATCATTAATATGCAGGTAATTGCCATTTATATTTTTTACAGGCTTTTGGAAGTAACCAGGCAGAGTGTTACTTAACTGTTCCAGCAAGATACTTTCATCCGAAGCGAAATCTATGGCCTCAGCATCAACTTTAGAACCTTTGAAAATATATTTTTCATCAGCACTTCTAACTAAATAATTATCATTTACTTCACCTACCAGCTTTTTTATTTCGGTGGCCTGAATATTAAATTCATTGTGCAAAATATCTTTTATGTGCTTCATGTCAGGTTTTTTGGAAAAATATTATTCGCTTAGCATTAATAAAATATGGGCGGCTGACCAGCTAAAATGCGCTGCATTAAGTCCCTGACCGGTTACAGGATGATAGTTTTCGCGGATCGGGTGGTCAGACAATAGCCCTTCGGCATTGGTAAGGAATTTCCATCTTAACTGCTCAGCTTCAGCATTATACCCGTAATTTTTAAGACCTTCAATACCGAACCAAAGCTGGTCAATCCAAACAGGTCCTCTCCAGTATCCTTTGAGCGGATTAAATTTTTCATTGGCTGCATCGAGCGTTGGAAGCGGAATTTTAGTGTTAAATCGATTTTCATCCATCATCAGTGATTTTATTTTAGCAGCTTTATCTTTATCAGCAATTCCTGTCCATAAAGCCAACCAGCCTTCGGGACCATATTCATTAATGTGTTTTTTTGTTTCAAAGTTATAATCAAAAAAATAATCTCCATTTTCAGACCAGAAATAGTTATTGATAATTTCTTTTAATTCTGATGATTCGACGAAGAAATCATGTGCATCTTCAGATTTGTTATTTATTGACGCCATTTTGCCCAGATATTCCTTTTCTTTTTGCAAAAATACGTTTAAATCAACAGATTCCTGATTCATTGACCATGCTGTGGGAGATGATTGGAGTAGTTTTGTATTATCGAAGCGTACTGCATTGTCCATACCGCTTTCCCATTTGGCTGCTATAAGTGTGCCATCTGTTGAACCATATTCACAGATGCCGTTTTTGTTAACGTCCCTGTTTGTATACCACCAATTGTGATATCGGATAAGTTTTGGATACATTTCTTTTATAAAAGCGGTGTCGTTCGATTTTTCAAATATTTTCCAAACAGCCCAGGCTGCCAGGGGAGCTTTGGTGTCGCGCCAGTTGTTTTCTGTTGAATCCTGATAAACGCAATCGGCCACCATTCCTGCTTCATTTTGAAAATCGAACATGGACCGGATACTTTCCCTGGCCAAATCAAGGTTAAATAGTGATAGCGCAGTTGCATGTTTCCAGCTATCCCACGACCAAAATCCATAAAAACCATGATAAGCAGCGGACGGGAAGATCCCATTGTGTTTTAAAGCTCCTGCCGGAGAACGCCAGTTCGACATTAAGGTCTCTATACATTTCACGGCAAGTGATTGATATACTGATGAATCAGGCAGAGCGCTTTTGGTGCTTAATACTTTATCGATATAATCTGACCATCGGGCAGTATTCTCTATGAAAAGTTGTTCCGTTTGCTCAAGATACCTATTCAAATCCTGTTTTTTTGTTTCATACTCCTGTTGACTGAAAAAGTAGGATTCAAGATGAGAAAGTTCTGTTGTTTCACCTGCTTTTAGCTGAATGTTAACGTGGCCATTAATCTTAAGGTTTAAACTGTCTCCGGTTTCCGTAAATTTATCATCGGGGAAGGTGTAGCAAACAAATGAACTGTCTTTTAAAGTAACAAATATATGATTTGCTTCTCTGTTGATAATTACATTGTTACTAAAAAAATCACTATGTAGCTGCCAGTTAAAAGTTTGTTCTTGCTTGGACAAATTTGTAATGGAATTTTGTAATAAGGCCGTTCGATTATCCACAAAAATTAAACTTTGGGTAATGGAAAAGTTTTCGGTTATCAGTTTTTGTATCAATTTACCCGGATAATAGGCTGATTTTACACTGTCAATTAGATAATCAATTGCTTTTGCGTTTTGAAACAAGGTTAGTTGAACACCCTTTTTAGCCAGCCATGTACCATGATTTTTCATTAACAATGGACCGCAAAATCCTCCTATATAAGCAGCACTATCCTCATTCGGAAGCGAATAGGCGTGCCAGGCTCCCATGTCAGAGAATCCAAAAGCAGAAAGGTCGTATTTATCTTTTGGGATTTTTTTTATGTTTAGTACGTTTTTAAAACGTGTTTGAAGGTCAGTTTCTTTTGGTTCGGTTGTTTTGCAACAAGCTAAACCTACTATGGAACCAACAATTAGAAAGGAAATTATTTTCAGGTTCATATTTTTTCTATTTAAAATATTCATACAAATTAAGAGTTAATGTTTTTAAATCACGCAGTAAAAATGCATGATTATTTTAACTAGGACGAAAATGGATATAAGGTCCATCTTTTAAAAAGGAAAAACTTTCCAAGAGTTTTACTTATCGTGCTATTTGCTTTAATTTTCTGGCATCAGTATCTAAATCAAACTTTTGGAAAATTATGTCCATTCTTGAAAGACTAATCCAATTCAATTTTTAATTGCTATTATTCATGCTCATTAACAGGCCCAATACTAAAACTGAAACTATAGTTTTTAGCCGGAATTCTGTATTGTTTATGCACCAATCGTCCCCATGAAGTATCG
>JARGGF010000249.1 GCA_029210905.1 Bacteroidales bacterium
AATATTTTGACATTAAGGAGTATGCTTTGGCCTTAATATCAAGGTATTCAAAATCATTCCCTATTTTCAGTGCTTTTTGGGCATTGGTTTTAAGAAGATCTTTATTTTTTAATTTAAAATATACATCTCCCAACTGATTATATACCTTTCCAATTTCATATTGTTTATCAAAAGGGCTGTAATTTGAAAGTGCGGAATTGTAGTATTCTACTGCTTCTTTATATTCCTCGTTGTAAGCATAGATATCGCCAATTTTGTAGTCAGTTTCAGCTATATTTAACGGGCTATTAATGTCTTTGAACCTTTTGGAAGCCTCATTTAAAAATGAAATGGCTTTTTCATATTCTTCCCGCTGTAAATAAACCTCTGCAATATTTTTATTCGAAAGTGCAGATAATAGTGTGTCATTCAAGGTTTTTCGAAAATAATCTGAGTCTATAAAATACCTAAGTGCTTCATTTTCATCCCCTTGTTTTAATAAAACAAAGCCAATTTTATCATAAGCAAAGGATAAACCCTTCTTATCCTCATTTTGTTGGAAAATTTCCTTTGCTTTTTCAAAATAGCTTTTGGCAATCGAACTTAAGTTTTGTTCAAAATAAATGGTGCCAATATCAAGATAGGAGTAGGCAACTTGTATTTGATTGCCCAATCGCTGGAAAATTTTATACGATTTATAATAATTGTCCAGAGAAATTGAGTATGATTTTTTGTCGAAGTAGCTATCACCCAGGTAATTATAAATTGTGGCAATTTCGGTACTATCACCAAGAGATTCTGCCAACTGTAGTGCCTGTGCAGCATATTCCAAGGCCAGAAAGGGCTTGATCTGCCTGTTTTTAAGGTATAAATCTTTTAACTCCGTAATAGACTTATGCTCTGATTTAGTGGTATCTTCCTGCGAATAAAGAAAATTCGCTAAAGATAAAATAATCAATAAAGCTAAGGAAAATCTAATGGTATACATTGACACTTGAAATAGATTTTTTAAGATTTAAATTACTACACATATCTTGCCAGTTTGTAAAAACCAGGATAAAAATAGGAGATAAAACTTGTTATTCCAAACAAATTGCAATAATCATTTAACTCAAGGTGTGTTTAATATTTAACAGCTTAAATTAATTTAATCTAAATAAGAGGGATGTTCTGATCAAAATCATGTTTTTTTCTAATAAAAATCATATTTATAAGATTTGCTATAAATTATTTTTACACATCCTTATTTTTAAGGAATTGTAATTCGAAAAATCAATTTTTAAACTAAATACAATATGGCAGAAGTAAAAGAATTAGTAAAAGAGTTGTCTGGCAAATATGGAAACAAACGCGAGAGTTTGATTCCTATTTTGCAAGGCATAATTGACCGGAATTATTATTTATCTAAAGAGGCAATGCTTGAAGTTGCAAGAGAATTAGATGTGTCTGCGGCCGAAATTTATGGAACAGCATCATTCTATTCCTTTTTAGATACTGAGGCGAAAGGAAAATATAAGATTAGAGTTTGTAAATCAATTACTTGCGACATGAAAGGCAAAAATTCTGTGGTTGCTACCATGGAAGGAATGTTGAAAATCAAAGTTGGCGAAACTACACAGGACGAGCGGTTTTCTTTATTAGAAACCAATTGTATAGGTCTTTGCGATGAGGGTCCTGCTATGTTAATAAACGATGAATGTTTCACCAAGCTTACCCCTGAAAAAGTAAGGACAATCTTAGGTGATTATGTCAGAAACAAATTCTAAATTAAAAAAGGAGATTAAAAAATGTCAAATAATAAACTTCGAGTAGTAGATGTAATTTTCAGCCCATATTCTGTAGCACCGTATGAAATATTAAAAAATACGTTGAAAAAGGATAAGGAGCAGGTGATAAAAGATATTATTGAATCTGGTTTAAGAGGCCGTGGTGGAGCAGGTTTCCCCACTGGTATGAAATGGAAATTTGCTGCACAGCAAAAGTCTGATATTAAATATGTTATCTGTAATGCAGATGAAGGGGAGCCCGGAACATTTAAAGATCGAAAGCTCCTGGTAGAGGTCCCAAGAAAGGTCATCTCCGGAATGGCAATTTGTGCATATGTTACCGGAGCAACTAAAGGATTTATTTATCTTAGGAGAGAATACCGTTATTTAGTACCAAAATTGAAAGAGGAATTAGCGCTTTATCATGAGAATGCTAAATTGTTAGGTCTTGATTTTACCATTGAAATTTTTATGGGTGCGGGCGCCTATGTTTGTGGTGAAGAAACTGCCTTGATTGAATCGATGGAAGGTAAACGTGGAGAACCAAGAAATAAACCTCCTTACCCAATACAGGTTGGATATTTGGACAAGCCTACTATTGTAAATAATGTTGAAACATTTGCTTCATCCGCAATGATATGCAGGATAGGTTGTGCTGAATATAAAAAACTTGGTACAGATGACCAGAGAGGTTCAAAATTATTCTCTGTTTCAGGTGATTCGCCAAAAGAAGGAGTTCATGAGTTGGAATTAGGGATGACCCTTGAAGCTTTTGCCGAAGAATTTGGTGATGGCGACACTAAAGCCGTTCAGGTTGGGGGTGTTGCTGGTTTTTGTATTCCACGCAAAAAGTTTAAAACAACCATTATTGGCGAAGGAAACACCACCGGTGGTTCTACAATGATTTTTAATAGCTCAAGATCTATGTATCACGTATTACATAATTATCTTGATTTTTATGCTGAAGAGTCTTGCGGCCAATGCACACCTTGCAGGGTTGGTACTCAACAATTGTTGAAAGGAATTGAAGCAGTAAAAGCAGGAATCAAAAAACCAGAGTACCTTGATCAGTTGGTAAAACTTTCTGATACAATGCGTATGACTTCAAAATGTGGTTTAGGTCAATCAGTTACTAATTCTTTTTCTTCTATAGTTAAAAACTTTAGAGAAGAAATGATTTACTAACCTGAGTTATTCAATTCATTAAACAATTAAAATTTAAAAAATGGCAAATAATATAACTTTAACTATAGATGGTACAAAGGTGACGGTTGACCAGGGTCAATCAATCCTGGATGCAGCCAAAAAAGTAGATATACGAATACCCACTTTATGTCATCATGAAGATTTGTGTGTAGCTGGAAATTGCAGGGTATGTGTGGTTGAGATGGAAGGCAGGAATAATTTAATACCTTCATGCGCAACACCTGCCGAAGAGGGCATGGAAATAATTACTTCTTCACCAAAAGTCCGCAGGGCACGCAAAGATATTATGGCTTTGCTTGTTTCAGAACATAATACACAATGTACAACTTGTTACAGAAGCACCAATTGCGAATTGCAGGATTTAGCTGCCGAATACAATGTTGACAACAATATGTACCTTAGCGTTTTAAAACCAAATGGTACTATTGATAAATCATCTTGGTCAGTAGAGAAAGATGACAGCAAATGTATCCGATGCCAGCGTTGCGTTCGTACCTGTGCTGAAATACAACATGTTAATGCGTTGGCAGTGACAGAGCGTGGCAGGGACATGAAAGTGTCTACTTTTATGCACCTTCCAATGAACGAAATCGTTTGTACCAATTGTGGTCAGTGTATTACTCACTGCCCTACAGGGGCACTTACCGAGAGAAGGTACTATGATGAAATCTGGGAAGCTATTGATGATCCTGAAAAGCATGTAGTTATTAACACCGCACCTTCTGTTCGTGTTGCTTTGGGTGAAACTTTAGGGTTTAAAGTTGGTGAGCGCGTAACGGGTAAAATGGTGACTGCCTTGAAAAAAATTGGCTTTGATTCCGTATTGGATACAGACTTTACTGCCGATTTAACCATCATTGAAGAAGCAAATGAACTTTTGGTAAGGTTGAAAAAAGCCTTTGTTACTAAAGAAGAGGTAGCGCTTCCGATGATTACTTCATGTTCTCCTGGCTGGGTTAAGTTTATTGAACATATGTATCCTGACCATTTGGCACATCTTTCTACTTGTAAGTCACCTCAGCAAATGTTTGGTGCACTTACAAAAACCTATTATGCAGAAAAAATCGGGGTTGATCCTTCAAAAATAGTCAGTGTAGCCGGAATGCCATGCGCTGCCAAAAAATTTGAAGCAAACAGACCTGAAATGCGAGATAGTGGTTTTCAGGATGTGGATGCCGGCCTGACAACCCGTGAGTTGGGTCATATGATTAAACAATCAGGATTGGATTTCCTTGATTTAGAGGATTCTGATTTTGATAGTCATATGGGTGAATCAACTGGTGCAGCTGTTATTTTTGGTGCAACAGGTGGCGTTATGGAAGCTGCTTTAAGAACCGCTTATGTTGTTATCACAGGTAGAAACGTTCCTTTTGAAAATTTGAATATTACCCCAATCCGTGGTATGGAAAGTATCAAAGAAGCTACTATTAAATTTGAAAACTGCGTTTCTGAATATAGTTTCCTGGAGGGCGTTGAAGCTAAATTTGCAATTGCACATGGTTTAACCAATGCCAGAACGATTATGGATCAAATTGCCAGAGGTGAATCACCTTATGTGTTTATTGAGATTATGGCATGCCCAGGTGGTTGCATTGGTGGCGGAGGACAGCCTATTCCTACCAATAATGAAATTCGTTTGCAAAGGATTAAAGCTATTTATGACGAAGATATGGGTAAACCAATCCGTATGTCACATGAAAATCCTGAAATTAAGAAAATATATCAGGAGTTTTTGAAAGAACCTTTAGGTGAAAAATCACATCACCTGCTTCATACTAAGTATAGGAAGCGTAAAAGGTACTAAACTATAATTGACAAGTTTTTAGAGCTGCACTTATTCAGGTGTGGCTCTTTTTTATTAAATATCTATCGGTAGTTAATGCCAGGAGAATGAAATTTTTAAGACTTAATAAGAACATTACAATGTGTTGATTATTAGGATAATCCAAATTTGTTGCTTTCTATAGTATCCGAATGTAAATATATTTCAAAAAAAAAATGTATTTTAATGCAGCATAAAAATTAATATTACGTCACTAATACAGAAGACTAATTGAAAGGTCAGTATATCAATATAAACGAGAAATTAATAAACGCTTGTAAAAAAGGGAATTCAAAAGCCCAGATAGAGCTTTATAAACAATATGCAAAAGCAATGTATAATGCAAGTTTTAGAATATTAAAAGATAGTGCCGAAGCAGAAGATGCGATGCAGGAAGGCTTTTTAAAGGCATTTCAAAATATTGAAACTTATTCTGGTACAGTTAGTTTTGGAGCATGGTTAAAAAAAATTATTGTTAATACTTCATTAGATTTATTGCGAAAAAGAAAAATTGAATTCGAAGATATCGATACAGTTTATTTAGGTGATCATTATGAGGATGGCTACGAAGATGAAAATGAAATTGAGTATAAGGTTGAGCAAGTGAGGCATGCAATCATTTCATTACCAGATGGTTATAGAGTCGTTTTGACCCTTTATTTGCTAGAGGGATATGATCATGAGGAAATAGCTGAAATTATGGGAATTACAGCTTCAACTTCACGCTCTCAACTGGCCAGGGCCAGGAAAAAATTGATTGAATTGTTAAATGATAACAATAAAATGGAGTAAAATGAAAAAGCTGAAGAAATTCGTAGATGAAAACAGGATGGCTTTTGATGAATTGGAACTGCCTGTGGGGCATGAAAACAGATTCAGGAAAAAATTGCATAAAAGAAAGTCTTCGGTTGGCCTGAAAATTTGGTACGGAGTTGCTGCAAGTTTTATATTTCTGGCAATGTTAAGTTTTTTTGCCAGAGGCTATTTATTTGAAAATAGATTTATAAAAGAAAATCCACAGGTAATAGGATTGAGTGACATATCACCTAAATACCAGGAGGTGGAAGAGTTTTACCAGGCCGGTGTTATTGATAAAATAAATGAAATAGAATCGCTCAACTGCAAAATTAATGATGAACAAAAAAGCATGATTAACAGCGAGTTGGAACAGCTTAATGGAAGCTATAAAAACCTGCAGGCAGAGCTTAAAAATAATAGAAATGATGAGCGAATTATTAATGCAATGATTGACAATTATCAAAATCGGATCAGATTTCTGGAATTGGTAATTAATCAAATAAAACAAAATTGTTAATAGATAGATTTAAATGATATATATAGCTAAAATACACATAGAAAGCGAGGTATAAAATGAAAAAGGGGAAATTAATAGCAGTTTTTTTGGGGATGACTTTTTTCTGCACAATGGCACTTTATGGCCAGAATGAATTCAAAAAAGAATTTGATAAAAAGTTTAAGGCGAGCGAATCAACTACAATGCAACTGGTTAATAAATATGGCGAAATGCATATTGAAAACTGGACTGAAAACGTAATACAGGTAAAAGTTACGATAACTGTAAGAACGTCGAATGAATCCAAAGCTGAACGTACCTTTGGAAAGATTGACATAACTTTTGCGGAGAATGGAAATTTAGTTTCAGCCACTACTGAATTGAATGATGGCATCAACAATACAGATTTTAGTATTGATTATGATGTGAAAATACCTAAATACATCAATGTTGATTTATCTAACAAGTATGGAAATTTATTTCTTGATCAGTTAGATGGACACGCTTCTATTGAGGTAAAGTATGGTAACTTTACCATTAATAAGTTAACCAGGGAAAACGAAAAGCCTACAAATTACATTGGAATAGGGTATTCAAGCGGATATTGTACTATTGGAGAATGTGGATGGCTAAAGCTGGAATCCGCTTATTCAAAAGTGGGAATAGAATCTGCTACTGCACTGATAA
>JARGGF010000024.1 GCA_029210905.1 Bacteroidales bacterium
AAGCACTTGTTAAACTTGCAAAAATGATGAAAACGATGGGCGAAACAATTGAAGAAATTATAAAAGAAACGGGGTTAAGCAAAAAAGAAATAGATTTATTATAACAAATTAAGAATAAATAAGTTCATTGACACTGAACTCAAAATTTACTCAACTGCACAGGCATACCACCATTGCAGAAAAAGCAGAGCAATCAATGAAAGATTGCTTCGTCCCTCGCAATGACGGTTAAATTTAGAACGTCACTGCGAGGAACGAAGCAGTCTAAAACAATGAACAGCGTATGTGCCAATTGGGCATTTAAAAACACATGCTGATATACTGATGGAATTTCAGGAATCACATAACTTCCTTTAGAAAAGGATATTACAAGGTTTATAGGAGTTAGATTTTTGACTTGATTACTCCATTGGCATTTTTTAGAACCTGCACAAATTCGCTTAGAATCATGGCCGTAGCTCCCCAAATCTGATATTTCCCGGCTTTAAAAACTGGTACTTCAAATTGAGTTCCCCTGACATCAACAGTTCCAATGCCTCTATTATTTTCATCAATAAGATCAGCAACTGGTACAGTTATAATGTCAGCGACCTCAAGCGGATTAGGAACAAAAGTTGGAATTCCGGTATAATAACCAATTATGGGAAAAACGGTAAAATTACTTACCGGTATATACAAGGTTGATAAATTTCCTAAAATAGTAACTTGCGATATTTCAATTCCCACTTCTTCTTTAGCTTCGCGCAAAGCGGTTTGAAATAAATCTTTGTCAGATTTCTCGTACTTGCCCCCCGGAAAGCTGATTTGCCTGCTGTGCACACCCCCATCATCAGTGCGCTCTATAAAGGCTGTCATTAAACGCTCAAGCTCCTTGTATAGCAGAATTAAAACAGCACCTTTTTTAACATCTTTTGGAATTTTAGCAATATCATTCAGTCGCGATTTTGGCAACATTATTCTTTGATAGTCAAACCCGGGCAATGGTTTCAACAATTCGTTTCTCAATAACTCTTTGATATAATTTTGACCTTCCTGCATGCCACAAAAATAATAAAGCTTTCTGAAATCATTATATTTGTCCCTTTTTAAAGTTTGGATAAATAATAAAAGACCCAAAAAGGGCCTTTAAAATATGAATTAAGGTTCATTGATTAATTCTGCATTGCAGAGAGCATCCAAAGTAGTTTTTCCTGCTGTGGTAAAATTTCAGTAAGCATGGCAACGGTGCCTTCGTCAGATGCATCTGCAGCTAACCTGATAATTTCCCTTTCTTGTTTAAGCAATTGCAAAATATCCTCACTCACCCTTTCAATTAACTCTCCGGCATTACCAACACTTTGCAATTCAGTAATACTAGATTTGTCCAGATAATCGCTGAAAGTATGCAGTGGTTGATAACCAATAATCAGTATTCGCTCGGCTATTTCATCAACTTTTTCAGCTGCATCAAGGTACATGCTTTCAAAGGCCTTATGAAGCTCAAAAAAGTTAGGCCCCTTTACTAACCAATGCATTGTTCTAAGATTCTGGTAATGAATTTGATAATCAGCTAATAAACCATTTAATTTATTTGAAACTTGTTCTAAGTTTGAGTTATTTAATCCTATTGCATTCATCTTGTGTTTTTTTAAGTTTAACATGATACAAAGGTAAAACACTATGTAATATAAATCAAATCAATAACCTTTATGATTAAATAAATAATATCTATAATAATTATTGTCCTGGTGCTGTGTCAATGAAAAACTGACAGATGAAATCATTCGTTATAAATATCATCATCATTACTATGCAAAATTTTTTACCAGTCAATTAATGGTTAGCACTATACTAAGTAATTGGAAACAAATAACATAGTTGTTTGCAGGACTGTTCTATAACGCAGCTTTCCAAGCAGTGTTTTAACCACAGCTTTGGAAAGCTGTGCTACCTGCGCTTTTTCAAATAAATCATTAAAATGAACATATTATTTCTTCACAGCTCTTAAGCAAATTTTATAGCTTTGGCAGGTCTTATAAACGTGATGAACAAGGAGGGAAGAATAAGTACAAGTGTTGTAATAAAAAGAGTGCTAAAATTGAGTGCTAAAATATGCCAAAGTTTAAAATTAATTGGCACACTATCAATATAATAAGTTGCAGGGTCAAGTTTTACAAGGTTAAAGTAATATTGCAAGGCACCTAATCCAAGGCCTATAAAATTTCCTAACAGGAGACCTTTTCCAATAAGAAAGGCTCCGTGATAAAGAAAAACTTTGCTAATACTGAAATTTTTTGCACCCATGGCTTTTAAAAGCCCAATCATGCTGGTACGCTCCAAAATAATAACTAAAAGACCAGAAACCATATTTATGGTCCCCACTATTATCATTATTACCAGAATTACCCAGACATTTGTATTGGTAAGCTCCAGCCATTCAAAAATCTGTGAGAAATTATCCCGTATGTTTTTTACCGATAATTGCTCTTTCCCTTCTTCATAGATGGTTCCAACTCTTGAATTAACAATATCGGTCATCTCGTCAAGCTTGTCAAAATCATTGATAATAATTTCAAATCCTGAAATCTGATCTTCTGACCAATCATTCAACCTTTGTACATGTGCAATATCTGCGATAATAAAAAGTTTGTCAAATTCCTGTAAATCAGTAGAATATATTCCAGAAATGACAAAGCGTTTCCTTTTAATTGGTTCGCTTACAAAGTACATGTACAAGTAATCGCCATTTTTCAGGCGAAGCATTGAGGCAAGGTATTTTGAAATGATTACACTATCTGTCTTATTTCCCTGTTGCACCCTGAAACTTGAGCCTTCTACCATATTTTCTTCGAAGAAGCGCCAGTCATAATCCTGCCCTACACCTTTAAGAACAACTCCCTGAATGTCGGTTTTTGTTTTTATAATACCTGCTTTTGTGGCAAACAGCTGAATGTGTTGTATGCCGTCAATATTCTCTATATCAGGGTAAAAGCTTTGGGCTTTACTTATTGGGGCAGTTTCGTAGGAATTATTGGTGTCATAATTTGTAATAAGAATGTGGCCCCCAAAGCCAGTCACTTTTTTGCGCACTTGTTCTTTAAATCCGGTAACTATAGCAATAGAAAGGATCATCACGGCCATTCCCAGGGCAATTCCAATAATTGCAATAGAAATAACAGAATTTGAAATCCCGTCTTTATTTTCCTTTGCGAAAAATAAACGACGGGCTATGAAAAGTTCTAAATTCAAAGAGACTAGAGACTAGAAATTAGTAATTAGAAATTAGAAATTAGAAATTGAGCCTTTAAAAAATAGTAAGGTACAGTTTCTAATTTCCCTTGTATTTATGTGCCAGTATTAGTTAAAATGCTGATATTAAGCCTATTTAAGCCTAAGTATATATTAATTTTTCTTTCGTCCCGGATATACTTTTAATGCTTCTTCAAGACACTTAACGGCTTTTTTTAAATCACCAATATTAAGTACATAGGCAATTCGGGCTTCGTCCCTGCCGAGTCCTTCGGTAGCATAAAAGCCACTTGCCGGAGCAAGCATTACAGTTTCGCCCTCGTAACTAAAATCTTCGAGCAGCCATTGGCAGAATTCCTCTGCACTTTCAACCGGAAGTTTAATTACCGCATAAAAAGCGCCTTTAGGCTTTGGAGCATAAACGCCCTCTATTTTATTTAATGCGTCGATAACAAAATCGCGTCGATTGATATACTCCTGGTATACTTCAGCAAAATATGATTTTGGAGTGCCTAATGCTGCTTCACCTGCTACCTGACCAATTGAAGGAGGGCTAAGGCGGGCCTGTCCGTACTTTAAAGCTGTTAAATATACCTCTTTATTTCTGGTTACCAATGCACCTGTGCGTACACCACACATACTGTAACGTTTTGAAACTGAATCAAATAGGATAGCATGTTTTTCCAGACCTTCCAATTGCAGTACCGAAACATGTTTTAACCCATCGTAAACAAATTCGCGATACACCTCATCGGCAAATATGTACAAATCATGTTTTAAAACAAGATCCCTTAATTTCAACAACTCCTCTTCGGAATATAAATAACCTGTAGGATTGTTAGGGTTGCAAATAATGATGGCTTTGGTACGTTCAGTAATTACCTTTTCAAATTCAGTGATGTCAGGCAAAGCAAAACCGGTTTCAATACTTGACGTAATAGGAACCACATTCACCCCGGCCTCCATAGCAAATCCACTGTAATTGGTATAATAAGGTTCCGGTACAATTACCTCATCGCCAGGATTCATGGTGGCTAAAAAAGCAAACAAAATAGCCTCAGAACCACCAGTTGTAATCATAATTTGTGTATGATCAACCTGAATGCCCAAATCCTGATAATATTCAGCAAGGCCTCGTCTATAAGACTCATTACCAGCAGAATGGCTATATTCTATAACATTCTCACTATAATTTTTTATGGCATAGAGTGCAGTCTCAGGTGTTCTAATATCAGGTTGCCCAATATTTAAATGGTAAACTTTTTTTCCTTTCTTTTTTGCAGCTTCGGCATAAGGAACTAATTTTCGAATCGGTGATGCAGGCATTAGATTGCCCCTGCTTGATAATTTAGGCATAATTATTAATTTTTATAAGTTTTAGCCAAAACAAAAACATTTTATTAAAGCTAACAAATTGAATAAATTTATGTTAAACTAACAATGATCTTAGTCAGTCACCTTTACTTCGCCCCTGATTATTAATTCCACAGGAGAATTTTCTGCATTTGAAAAAACCTTAATACTTTTTATAAAACTTCCAATACGGTTGGTATCATATTTAACCACAATTTTACCTTTTCCATTTGGTGCAATAGGCTCTTTATCCCATGATGGAACGGTACAGCCACATGAAGAGTCAACCCGTTTGATGATTAATGGAACTTTACCAGTATTTTTATACACAAATTCATAGATACCATCGCCCTTGTATTTGATTGTACCATAATTGTGATCAGTCTCATTAAAAATCATTTCCGGCTTATCTTCAGAATTCTCCGTAGTTGATTTGTCTTGCCCACAGCTTAAAACACTGATTGTCAACACCATCAAAAATAATAAATATTTTTTCACGTTTGTAAATATTAAAGATTCAACATTATATTAGAAGAAACAAAATTATATTTTAAAACTGTTATAAACCGAATAATTCATTAAAAAATTAAATTATTCTGACAAAGTGTATTTTTTTTACCTAATATAACGAAAGATTTACGTAATAATTGGCCATTTGTTTTGCAAGAGGCATAAAATTTCCTTTTTTTTGCACCCTTAAACACAAAAAAATATCAAATGAGCAGAAAAATCAGGCTTTATTCAGTAGCTGTTTTAGCTTTTATTTTACTCAACTCAAACTCTTTTGCCCAGGTAGTAAATGTAGAAAAGAAAAGGAAAGGAAAAGAGGAAGGATTTACAGGAATCGCAGGACTTGGTATTTATTTAATCGACAATGGAAAAAACATCTTTCAATTTAAAAATAATATTGATTTGCAATACCATAAAAAAGCACATACCATAATACTTTTAAATGATTTGAACCTGATGACCCTGGATGATGATAATTTGGTAAATAGTGGTTTTCAGCATATTAGATATAACTATACACTAAAAGACAGCAGTTTTTTTACTATTGAAGCCTTCGGTCAACATCAATACAATAGTATTAAATTGCTAAAAAAAAGGTTTCTGTTGGGAGCAGGGCCCAGGATAAGGATCCTTAATTCCGATAAAGTTTCTTGCTTTATAGGTGCAATAGGTATGTATGAATATGAATTGCGCTCCGACAGTTTAAAAACAATTCAGGAGTTGGCCAGACTAAGTTCCTACATAAGTTTTTCATGGGAACTGCTTAAAAACCTGAATTTTAACAACATCACCTATTACCAGCCGGCCTTTCAAAACCCTGATAATTACAGGATAGCATCAGAATCGGCATTAAATTTAAAAATTAACCAATCACTTTCATTTAAGATTGCATTGCAGGCTACGTATGATTCACAGCCACCGGAAGATGTGCAGAAATTATTCTATTCCTGGCAAAATATGCTGACCTACGAGTTTTAATGTTTCATTATCAGCCACCTACTGTTTATAAAAATAAAATAGTAAGTCTTGAATACCAGGAATGTTTTATTATTTTTGCGGTTCAGAAATTATGAACCAATAAACAGGAAAGAAAAAGATGACAAAAGAAATTCCTTCACAATACGATCCAAGCACCACGGAGGAAAAATGGTACGAATACTGGTTAAAGCACAAACTTTTTAAATCGGCGCCCGACGAAAGAGAACCTTACACGATAGTAATTCCCCCACCAAATGTTACCGGTATTTTGCATATGGGACATATGCTTAACAACACCATTCAGGACATTCTAATCAGGCGGGCACGTATGCAGGGAAAAAATGCCTGTTGGGTACCTGGTACCGACCATGCCTCAATTGCTACTGAAAGTAAGGTGGTTACCAAATTAAAAAACGAAGGAATTGAAAAACACGACATTGGCCGTGAAGAATTTTTGAAACATGCCTGGGACTGGACCCACAAACATTGAGGAATCATCCTGGAACAGTTGAAAAAGCTGGGTGCTTCCTGTGATTGGGACAGGACAGTTTTTACCATGGACGAAAAATTATCGGCCAGCGTTATTAAAGTTTTTATTGATTTATATCAAAAAGGGCTTATATACAGAGGCGTAAGGATGGTAAATTGGGATCCTTCGGCCAAAACAGCGGTTTCTGATGAAGAGGTTAATTATAAGGAAGTTCAGTCGAAATTATATTACGTAAGGTATAAAATTAAAGATACCAGTGATTTTGTAACCATTGCTACTACCCGTCCGGAAACAATACTAGGCGACACAGCCGTGTGTGTACACCCTGAAGATGAGCGCTTTACAAAGCTTCATGGTAAAAAAATAATGGTGCCCCTTATAAACAGGGAAGTTCCATTAATTATTGATGAATATGTAGACCGGGAATTTGGTACCGGTGCATTAAAAATTACCCCAGCACACGATATAAATGACTATGAATTAGGCCAGAAGCATAATCTGCCCAGTATTGATATCTTTAATGATAATGGGACTTTAAGTGAAGCCGCTGAGCTTTTTATAGGTAAAGATCGATTTGAAGTCCGAAAACTGATTGTAGCGCAGCTGGAAAAAGAAGGCCATATTGTTAAAATTGAGGACTATGTAAATAAAGTAGGTTTCTCTGAAAGAACTGATGCCGTAATAGAACCCAAACTGTCAATGCAGTGGTTCCTTAAGATGGCAGAAATTGTAAAGCCTGCATTGGAAAATGTTATTAGTGACACCATCACTTTTCATCCACCCAAATTTAAAAATATCTATAAACACTGGATGGAAAATGTCAGGGACTGGAACATCTCGCGCCAGCTCTGGTGGGGACACCAGATACCAGCTTATTATCTACCAAATAGCAATGATTTTGTTGTGGCCGATAATATTGAAAAGGCAGTGGAATTGGCAAAACAAAAAACTGGAAATAATAACCTGTCAGCCAACGACTTAAGGCAGGACGATGACGTATTGGACACCTGGTTTTCATCATGGTTATGGCCAATTTCTGTTTTTGATGGTATTAATAATCCTGATAATGAGGATATTAAATATTATTATCCAACTAATGATTTGGTAACAGGGCACGATATTATCTTTTTCTGGGTAGCCCGAATGATTATGGCCGGATATGAATACCGAAATGATTTTCCATTCAAAAATGTATATTTCACAGGAATGGTCCGCGACAGTCAGGGACGAAAAATGTCTAAGCAGCTGGGCAACTCACCAGATCCGTTGGAATTGATCAAAGAATATGGTGCTGATGGAGTCAGGGTAGGCATGTTATTATGTTCTCCTGCGGGTGGTGATTTGTTGTTTGACAATAAATTACCGGAACAGGGCCGTAATTTTGGGAATAAAATATGGAATGCTTCCAGGCTGGTTTTCCAATGGCAGCCTGAGGCTTCAATTCAGCAACCGGAACATGCAAAAATAGCTATAGAATGGTTCGAAAATAAATTGAGCCATACTATGGAAAATCTTAATAAACAGCTGGATGACTATCGTATTTCTGAAGCATTAATGACTGTTTACAAGTTTTTCTGGGATGAGTTTTCATCATGGTACCTTGAGTTGGTCAAACCAGCTTACCAGCAGCCCATTGATAAAATAACTTATGACAAAACAGTTGATTTTCTTGATCAACTTTTAAGAATGCTCCACCCCTTTATGCCATTTATTACTGAAGAAATCTGGCAATCAATTGCAGACAGAAAAGAAGGAGAAAGTATTTCGTATGCATCGTTACCCACGATAGAAAAAATTGATAATGAATTGTTAGTGGCATTCGAGAATAAAAAAGAAGTGATTTCTTCCATCAGAAAAATAAAAAAGGAAAAAAACATTCCTCAACGTGAAGAAATTCAATTGATTGTAAAATTGAACGATCAGAATTACAATAGTGGACTTGACCCGGTAATTCAAAAATTGGCTGGCGTTAAAGAAATAGAATTTACACAAGAAAAAGTGGAAGGTGCCATTAATTTTATTGTGAGTGCTGTTGAATATTATGTTCCTTTAGGAAACCTTGTAAATAAAGAAGAAGAAATACAAAAGCTTGAAGGGGAGCTAAAATACACCATTGGCTTTTTAAATTCTGTTATGAAAAAACTTGGTAATGAGCGATTTGTAAAAAGTGCACCGGCCAATGTTGTGGAGCTGGAACAAAAGAAAAAAGCAGAGGCTGAAACCAAAATTTCGGCCCTCGAAGCACAGTTAAAGGCATTAAAATGAAAATAGCATATGGCAATTATTGGCTGCCCAGATAGTTTCTATTGCTATTTTCCAATTTCTAATTTCTAAAATATGAGAACACCGGAACGAGTTACTTTAATGCGCAAGTACTTTACTTCACCTGATGCGGAGTACCCTTCGTTCTCAAATATTATCAGGATAAGTCTTGGATTGATTCTGTTTGGGACCTTTATTATTTACTACTTTAACAACACTGATTTAGCTGGCACAATTATTATTTTAGTTGGATTTAGTCTGTTTATTTTGTGGCTGAGACCCTATTTCAGGGATCTCCGATTATTCAAGGAACGCCCACCGGTACAACATATGTACAATTGGTTTCGCGAAGATTTGAACAAAAAAATCAAAGAACGGGCTTGCAGTGTTTTAAGGCTGAATATGAAGGATTTAAGACCTGAAAATTTCATTATTGTCCCCTACCCATTGTACTGGCCAGAGGCTGAAATTGATGAAAATACAATTTTAAGGCGGGAAACCGAAGAAGGTAATTTTATTTACAGCGTTTGGAAAGTCCAGGTAATTGCAATTACAAAAAATTATATTTCTTTTTTTAACTGTACTTACGACTGGATGAATGACTCCATAACAAGTGAGCGTACCAATGAATTTTTCTTTGATGACATATCCTCTGTTAAAAACGATGCAAAAACAATCAGCCGAAAACTGATTGGCCAGGAGGAAGAAGAGGAAGAGAAAAAGCTGACTGCTTATATTTTCAAGGTTACCAATATGTCATCTGATTCCTTGTCAGTAATCACCAAAATTCCAGAATTAAACTACTCTCAGGAGCTGGAGGTAAATTTGGAAAAGGCTGTTCAGGCACTAAGAATAACCTTGCGAAAAAGGAGATTTGATGAAGATCAGGAACCTATAATATTTGAAATTGAAGAAAAAAAGAATGAGGATGAAGAAACCCGAACAAAATGATTAATAAACAACATTTGGTAGCCCCATCAATATTATCTGCAGATTTTACAAATCTTGAATCGGCCATTAAATTGTTAAATAATAGCGAGGCAGATTGGATTCATGTAGACGTAATGGATGGTCATTTTGTGCCTAATATCACACTTGGATTTCCTGTAATCAGCCAAATAAAAAAGCATGCTAAAAAACCTTTGGATGTTCACTTAATGATAAGTAAACCAGAACGTTATCTCGAAGAATTCAAATATGCAGGAGCTGATATTTTAACTGTTCACTACGAGGCTTGTACCCATTTGCACAGTACCATTCAAAGAATCAAATCGCTTGGGATGAAAGCCGGCGTTTCTATAGTTCCACATTCACAGGTTCTTCTACTTGAAGATATTATAGCAGAACTTGATTTAGTGCTTATTATGTCAGTTAATCCTGGCTTTGGTGGACAAAAATTCATTGAAAATTCTTACAAAAAAATTAAGCAGACAAAAGAACTAATTCGTGCAACCAACTCTAATGCCCTAATCCAAATTGATGGTGGAGTGGATGCAAACAATGCCAGACTACTGATAGAAGCCGGTGTTGATGTTTTAGTTGCCGGAAGTTATGTTTTCAGCCACAAAAACCCAAAGGAGCATATCATGCAGCTGAAAACTTTAAAATTTAGTAAAACAGAATAAAAGTAAGATATCTATTCTATTAATATTTAAAATAAAAGTCTTTTGTTAGAGATGTTGATTCCCATGGAGTTTGTTTGCCTCCAGATTCCTGAATGACCTTCTGCCTTACCTTTTTAAATAAATCCTCAATTTGCAGATCACTTTGGTTTAAATACTGCAAAATTGCTGAAGTATATAGGCCATTTTGTCCACTGCCATCCGAAGCAGTATTTCCTGGTGCAGTGGCATAAGCAATCAACGAACCGGAAGGTGCATTCATAAATGCCAAACCTGTGGAGCTTACACTTCGACTCCAGCTTCTTTCAAATGGATTATCGCGACAAGCATCAAGAATGATTAAATTAATTTTCGACTTTGCACTTTCCATTTTAGCAAGCACACGACCAGCCATTACACAATTGTATTCTACATCACGCTCTTCTTCTAGTTTTGAATCAATGGGAATAAGATAATTATCTCCCTTAACCTGAACTCCATGACCTGCATAGAAGAACAAACCAACATCGTAATTCTTTAGCTCAATTCCAAAATCGTCGATTTTACGTTTCATTTCATTCTGCGTACAGTTTTCGCAGCTTAACACTTTAAATCCAAGATTTTGAAGCGCTGTTTTCATAGCCCTGGCATCGTTTATTGGGTTACGTAAAATACCACCAAACTGGTAATTTGAATTCCCGATTACTAATGCCAGCCTTTTTTGAGAATTATTAACCGGATTATCAACTATCTGATTAACTGTTTTTTGCAATGTAAATGATTTGTTCGCAATTTTCCCCATATTATCAGTTGCAGCAACACGTATAATATTTTCGCCTTCATTAAGTGGAACGTCAGCATAAAAATAACCAGATGAATTTATACTGGCATTGGTTTCATTTATCTTCACGGAAGCAACGCCGTCAGCATCTTTTGCATAGCCAGCAACTCTAATTGTTGGTACCTTTACTATTTTGAAGCCACGCGTTACTGCGGGTTCTGTAATTTCAATTTCGGGTGGAGTGTTCTCAACAATCACTTTATCGGTTTTTGTTGAAAATGGCCCCTGGCTAAGGCAGTTAATATATCCCCCATTATCCCAAATTTCTTTAATCTCATTTTCAGGGAAATAAGTACGTGTACGCCACCATTGTTGCCCAAGGCCAGAACCTTTTGTCATAACAAGCGCCCAAAGACCATTTCCATATGTCAAATTCGTAACATGATAACCCTGATCCCATAATTCTTTAATCTCATCCTGAGGATAATAAGTGCGGGTTCGCCATGATTGCTTAGTGAATCCGGTGCCTTTAGTCATAACCAACGCCCATTTTCCATCACCATAAACCAAATCGGTAATGTAATAATCTTTGTCCCAGTTTTCCTTAATCTCAGCTTCAGGAAAATAAGTTCTGGTACGCCACAATTGTGCTGGCTGACCAGAAGAAGATTTGCTCATTACCAAAGCCCAGACGCCATTACCATAGGTTAAATGTGTAATAATATATCCTTCATCCCATGCCTCATCTATTTCCTTTTCAGGGAAATAGGTTCTTGTTCGCCATTTTTGTTGAGAATAATTTGCTCCCTTTGACATTACTACCGCCCATTTCCCATCATTGTATGTAAGATCGGTAATGTAGTATCCATCATCCCATTCACTTTTTATTTCATCCTTTGGGAAATAGGTCCTGGTTTTCCACCGCTGATCTGTAAATCCAGTACCTTTTGACATTACCAGATTCCATTGTTCTGTCTGAGAAAAGGTTATTGTATTGAGGAAAAGAATGGGTATAAGACTAAATAATATTTTTGAATTACTCATAAGTCGCTTATTTTAAATAAAATACATAAGTAATTTATAATGATTCGCAAATTCTTGCTTGGGTTAGCTCAAAACTTTTGTCCCAATTAATTCATGATACATGCAGGCTGGCTAAAATAGATTGTAACTATACAAAAATAAGGATTAATTGTATAAAATCTCAAAAATGGAGGATGCTAATATCAAAATATCCCAACTCTTTAAGGAGTCAGGATATTCAGTTATCAAAAAGAAATTTACAGGATACAGTCCTAATATTATTTTCCGGCAAGAAAATTCTCTAAATATGAAAATCGCTCGGTTAAATTTCCTTCAAGAGAAGTGATGCTTGCACGTTTTATTATATCTTCAGGATCATTCCCAAATAATGAAGGCATTACTTTGTCGATTAAATCATTGGCAAAACTTATTGAAGCATTTCGTGGTGCCTCGCCTGGTAAATTATCAACAGCCATAATGGTAATGTTGTTTTTATCAAAAGCATCAGATTCCTTTCCTGACTTTGGATCAAAGCCATAAAATGGTTCATTTATAGTAGAAGCCCGCAAAGTAGATGGTATCGGACCATGAACATCACAACTGACGTCAGCAATTAGTTTCATTTTAAAATCTGGGGCCTGCATATCTTCAAGGGTCATAAATACCGGTGACTGAGGATCCCAAAAGTGACATGCAATAAAAACATCGGTCACTTTAGAAAATGGTAAGAATGTTGATTCATACTCAACAGGGTGTTTTGCAAAATGCTCCAGATCAAACTGATCCCCGTCTTTTCTTCGAACATAATGCCATGGATCAATCTGGGCATAAACAGGTTGATCATATGAATTTCTTAGAAAATCCTGGGGACTCACCTTTTTTATATCAAGATGATCAAGCACCTCCATCGCCCCATGGGCAACACGGCCTCCTCCGGAAATAAGTAATTTCAAATTCGGCAGTTTCACTTTATCCAACTCGGCAAAAAATTCATCCATATCATGGCATTCATGAGCCCGTTGAATCTGATACATGCCAGTTCGGATACCGTATCCCAAAATGGCGTTATAGGCACCGATAATACCTGCCCAACGACCAAAAGCAACCAACCTTATCCCCTGGATATCTGTTAGATACTCATAGTCAATTAATTTTATTTTATTGGCAATAATTGCCTGCAACAAGTTTCGGTTATAGACTTGTTTTTTTGCAGTATGTGAAAAAAACATATATGTTTTATTTGGAATTAAAGCAGAAATTTTTACTTCTTTAACCCCAATTAATATATCACAATTTGTCAAATCTTCCTGCAATGATAACCCAAGTTCTTTGTATTCTTGATCAGAATAAGCCCTTATATCACTTGGCTGAACAAAAATCTCGACATTCTGGAATTTTTTGAGCAGTTCAACGGCTTGCTTAGGAGGTATAGCTACGCGTCTGTCAGGTGGTGTTTTTGTTTCTCGTAAAATTCCGACTTTGTATTTTTCCATTTCAATAAATATTAGGTATGAAGCCAACAAATTTAACAAAAGATATGAGAAAAAGGGATGATAAATAACAGAATTTGGTTTGAAGGAAGCACTAAGCACTAAAAAAAGTTAAAACAAATGATATGCATGGCAATTTTTTTGTATTTTTGCAGTCCAATTGGGGCTGACATGGATTTGACAGTGAGTAAATTGGGTTGTAAGCATGCCGGGCAAAGTACATTAACCCGTAAAACTGTAGTGCAAAAATTATAATTGGCGAAAATAACTACGCTCTTGCTGCTTAATTTTCACTCAGTGATTTAAGCTTAATCCCGGGCGGAATGCACGGGACGGGACATCTTGCGGATGGCTTGCCTAATGCCGGTTCGAGTTCGAGGTGCAGTAAAGATTGGGCTAGTTTGGTCAGCGCTTCGATGACCAGGCGAAAATAAAGAAGATAAGGAATGAGTTGGGTGCTTTTTCTCTGCTCATTTTCGAAAACCAATAAAAAGATAAGCATGTAGAAAGCAATTTGGTTGCTTATTTGGACCGGGGTTCGATTCCCCGCAGCTCCACCTTCGCTCTCCGAAGCTTTAGCGTAGGAGAGCTTCGCTTTTATCATAGTGAAAGCTTCGAAGAGCTTCGGTGGACGCAG
>JARGGF010000250.1 GCA_029210905.1 Bacteroidales bacterium
GAAATGGAAGTTGGGTATGCACCTATATAAATTGTCCATTTTTTTTATCAAATTTGACCTTTTTCGAGAGGTCTGAAATATAGGAAAATATATTTACTCAAAGAAAATCTGCAAAATAATTAATTAGCTTACAGTTCTATTTCATCCAGTTTTCAGGGTTATTTCTCCAGTTATTTAGGGTCTCCAACTGTTCTGATTTAATATAACCTGTCTCAATGGCTATTTTGAGCAAGGTATTATAATTTGAAAGAATATCTAACTGGCATTGCGCGTTTTTAAAATTATTCAGCGCTATTTCAAATCCATAGCTAAATATAGCCATCATTCCTAAAACCTGGGCATTTTTTTCCCTTATTGCTTCCACTGCTTTAATACTGCTTCCTCCTGTTGAAATTAAATCTTCAATAACAACCACCTTTTGCCCGGCTTCAAGCACTCCTTCAATTAGATTTTCAAGGCCATGGCCTTTGGAAGAGGAACGGACATAAATAAATGGCAAATTTAACAGGTCGGCAACCAAGGCACCATGTGCAATCGCACCTGTTGCAACTCCGGCAATTACATCAACATTGCCATATTTTTCTTTAATTAGATCTGCAAATGCTTTTTTTACAATATCTCTTGCCTTGGGAAAGGATAATATTTTTCTATTATCGCAATATATCGGCGATTTCCAGCCCGATGCCCAGGTATAAGGATTTGTTGGATTAAGTTTTATTGCATTAATTTGCAGGAGAGTTTTTGCAATTAGATTTTCTGTAATTTCCATATTAAATGATGTATAAGGTATATTTTGAGAACAGGGCGATTATTTTCTTTGATCACGATGAAGAAAATATTCACAAAAATGAACAATTTATATTCTGCAAAAGTAAAAAGTCATTTGATAATGCCTATAATCTTTTTTTAAATGATTTATCAATTGATAAATTATTTGTTAAGTGCGATGATTCAAAGTTGTTTTTCAAACATTTAAAAAGCAAATTTAAGAAAATTGCGGCAGCAGGAGGTTTGGTAAATAATCCCGCAAATGAATACCTGTGTATTAAGCGAAATAATATATGGGATTTACCAAAAGGGAAGATTGAGAAAAGGGAAACAAAAAGGGAGGCTGCAAGGAGAGAGGTTCAGGAAGAATGTGGGATAAGTGGACTTAAAGTGCTCTCCAAAATTTTAAAAACTTATCACACCTATCAATTTAATGGACAGAATGTATTTAAGACAACACACTGGTATAGAATGTTTTACAAAGGAAGCCAGCCTGTTAAGCCACAAATCGAAGAAGGGATAACAGAAGTGAAATGGGTACCTAAAATCCAGATGGAGGAACAAATGGAAAACACCTTCGAGAGCCTGAAGCCGGTTTTTTTGATCGCCAAATCGATCTAATTAGTATTTTTTCCTTTAGATTTTCGGTTAAGTATTTCTTGCTTCCACGCTTTCAGGATGTCAAAGTATCGTGCCTCAAAACTTGGTTCAGTTGGTGGAAATGAGGGTGACATGGCCAGTTTACTTTCAGGATTAATTAAATAATAGGTTGGATATACTTTTACATTGTATTTTTTGAGTAATTCTTTATCATGGTTATAAAATAGAAAAGGCCAAGAGTATCCATTTTCTTCTGTAAATTTATTCATTTCATCAATATTCTCGCAAACGCATATGCTCACAAATTCTAGCATTTCATACTTTTTAGCATACATCTCTTTAAGTACCTCCAGTTCTTGCTGGCAGGTATAGCTTTTAGGGTTTATAAAGTTCAGGTAAATAAATTTATTTCTGTAATTAGAGAGTGAATTTAGATTGTTGTTTCCATCTGGCAATTCAAAGTCAGGTGCAGTGTAGTCAAGTAAAAGTGTAGTAATTTTATTCATGATATTTTGGGCAATTGTCCTGTTTTCGAGCGTGCTTCCGTCTATTTTAAGGGAGTCCATAACATATATAATCGATTCCCGGGGGAAATCATCTTTATAAAAATTATCATATAATGATTTGCTGATAATCATTTCCTGTAAGGTGTCGTTGGCTAGCACTTCAATCGAATCCATCGCGCTTTTTATCTTTTCAAGGCTTTTTAATCGGACAAGATAATAAGGTACACGCTTCCCTTTTCTTGTTTTTGAAAAGTAGGATAAATAGTTAGAGAACAGTTGGTTAAACATGTCCATATATGCTGGGTTCTGATATAAAACAGGCTTATTATGAAAATATTTCCCAATCAGTTTTTCTTTATTCCGCTCGTAGGCTACAAGCCTTAGCGAGGCATAATTGTATGTTTTATAATTTTTAAAAAAATGGTTGTCCTTGTTTGGCAGTTCTTTTTCAATTGCATTAATGATGCTATCAGCAATTGATTTATTAAGTTTTCCTTTAAATTGCTGAAAATATTTACTTAAGTAGCTATCATAGAGCCTGTTAAAATCTTTAATTTCCTGGTTTAACTCACCCTCTTTTGCATTTATAATACGGATATAAAATTCAGTCTCCTCAAAGAACGGATTTAGTTCATCTTCGGGCAATTTATTTACTTTTTTGGGTAAAACAATTTCATACTCCTTGCCTGGTTCAATATATAAAATGCCTTTAAATACATTCAAATAAATAAAACTTAAAGAGGTTTCTGGTATTTGAAATTTGAATTCAAAATCTCCGCTTTCTAATACCTTGCATTTCCCAAGCTCTTTCTCAGTAAAAGTTACCTGATCTTCATAACATTTCCATTTAAGTATATCTCCTGCATAAGATTTTGCATTTCCTTTAATCACAACTTGCTGGGCAAGAACATAAGTTTGTGCGAATAAAAGTAATAATGTTACATAGCTATATTTATTTTTCATTTTAATTAATTCTTAATCTAATTATCACAATATCAGATGTTTAAATAGTTAGGTTTCTAATTTTATTTTTTAATTTTACTGATAATCAATATAATATATAGTTTATTTTAAATAAAGAATATATTATTCATTTTGATAAATCAATTTGCTTTGGTACAAACTGACTGGCATCACCACCATGCCTGATTACCTCTCTCACAATGGTTGAACTGATAGGCGAATGTTCTGGTTTGGTGAGCATAAAAATCGTTTCAATATTTTGATCCAGCATTTTATTCATTTGTCCTATAGCACGTTCGTACTCGAAATCTGCTGCAGTGCGCAAACCTCGTAGGATGTATTTAGCATTTACTTTTTTACAAAATTCAGCAGTAAGGCCTTCGTATGTTGCTACGCTTACTGTACTTTCTTCTTCAAATATAGCCCTAATCCATTTTTCCCTTTTTTCCAATGGGAAATAACCGCTTTTGGCTGAATTGTATCCAATTGCAACAATAATTTTATCAAACAAGGGTATTGCCCTTTTTATTATAGATTCATGTCCAATAGTAAAAGGATCAAATGATCCTGGAAATATGGCAATTTTTCCCATTTTATCTTATTTAAAGGATTGTAGATCAAAAGTAAATAAAACTATTAAATTGAACGAATGGTTGTGTGATAAATCAATTTTTTCTGACAACTAACAAATTTCTGAATTTGAATGATTTAAATCAATAGTGTTTCTAATATTTGTTAATCAAAAATAGTTATTTTAGCAATTCAAATAATTTTTATGCCTGTATACTCAACTGCCTGTCCAAGAAATTGTTATAGCACTTGTTCTTTTAAAGTGAAAGTGGAGGACAATAAAATAGTGAATATTGATCCACATCCTTTAAATAGGGCTACTCCTGAAGGCATATGTCTTAAAGGTTTGGCTTATGTTGAACGAGCTAATTCTCCTGACCGGATTTTAAAACCTCTAATAAAAAATAAAGCTACTGGTAGATTCGAGGAAGCCAGTTGGGATGCAACATTTGAAATCCTTGCTGAAAAGATAAAATATTTTCAGTCCGGTTTTGGCAATCATAGCATCCTTTTTTATGCAGCCAGCGGCATGTCTGGTTTAGTTAATGGGTTTAGTAATAGTTTTTGGAAAATGGTTGGTGGAGCTACTACAATGTATGGAAATTTATGCTGGCCAGCTGGTTTAGAAGCTACAAGAATTACTTTAGGCGACAATAAGCATAATGCACCCTGGGATTTGGAACATGCAAAATTGATTATTCTTTGGGGTAAAAATTCCGCAGAAACAAATATCCAGGAAATGATTCCTATTGAAAAAGCTATTGAAAAGGGTGCAACCGTTGTAGCTATTGATCCTAGACGTACACAAACAGCTGAAAAAGCCAGTTTACTTATTCAACCCAAACCTGGAACTGATGGTGCATTGGCACTGGCAATTGCTAAAGTCATCATTAAAAACAAGCAATACGACCAGCCATTTATTAATAAGTATGTTTATGGTTTTGAGCAGTTTACAGAATCATTAAAAAAGCACACTTTGTCTGAATTTGCAGATATAACAGGGGTAAGTGAGCTCTATATCAATCAGTTAGCTGGTTTAATTGGAAGTGTAAAACCGATGACCATAATTCCAGGCTATGGAATGCAACGGTTTACTAATGGCGGCCAAACAATTCGTTGTATTCTGGCACTTTCGGTGATTACAGGAAATATAGGCAAGAGCGGTGCTGGCTGGCATTATGCCAATTTGCAATCCTATGTTTTTGATTCAGTTAAGGAACCTATGAGCTATTATCCTCCGGCAAAGCCCAATGGAATTTTCAGGCGAAGTATTTCTATGGCTAAACTAGGTGAAGACATGCTTGCAGCCAAAGATCCTGAACTAAAAATGATTTGGGTGGAAAGGGGCAATCCTGTTGCGCAGAATCCTGATACAAATAGGGTGCTTAAAGCATTTAGAAATCTTGATTTCAGGGTAGTGGTTGATCAATTTATGACTGACACAGCTATGGAGGCAGATGTTGTGCTTCCTGCCAAGAATATGTTTGAACAATCTGATATAATCGGGTCATACTGGAACCCTTATGTTCAGTTAAAACCTAAAGTTGTTGAACCTGCAGGAGAAGTTAAACCAGAAACCGAAATCTATTATTGGCTGGCCAAAAAGATGGGTTTTGTTGAAGATGAGATACTTAAATATTTACCAAAACCTAATAATGAGGCCATTGAAGAGTTTCTAAAGGAAAACATAAAACGCTTTCCCGAACTGGATTACGAAAAATTAAAGGCAGGCCCAATGCTTGCCAAATCACATGAGGAAATTGCATTTGCAGATATGATTTTCGATACGCCATCAGGTAAAATTGAACTTTATTCAGAAAAGGCAAATCAGAATTGGGGTGTAAACCCCTTGCCTGCTTATGTGGAAACTATTGAAAATGAGCATAATCAAGCTAAGTACCCCTTGCATTTTTTAAGTCCAAATACAAAAAACAGGATACATTCTCAATTTAATAACTTAAAGGTAATACAACTTGTTGGTGCTGAGCCATTTGTAGAGATTCATCCTGAAGATGCTTTACGAAGAAATATCTCGGATGGTGATCAGGTAAAAGTATTTAATGACAATGGCTTTTTTATACTAAAAGCCAGATTTAATTTTAGTATTCGAAGAAAATGTGTCGCCATAAGTAATGGCTGGTGGATACAGCAGGGTGGGTCAACAAATTTTCTCTCAAAGGGACGTGAAACAGACATGGGGCATGGAACTGCTTTTCATGATACCATGGTTGAAATTATTAAAATGGGAGTGGGGGAATAACTATGGCACAGAAGGGTTTTCTATTTAATTTGAATAAATGTGTTGGTTGCCATGCCTGCGTTGTTGCATGTACCATCGAAAACCAGACACTTCCTCAAACTAAGTGGCGCGAAATAAATTCATTTAACCCATCTGGATTTCCGGATATTCCACTTTTTCATTTTTCTCTGGCTTGCAATCATTGCGATGATCCCCCCTGTATGAATAACTGTCCAGCACTAGCCTATTCAAAGGATTTTACAACTGGTACAGTGCTTCATTTTGCGAATAAATGTATTGGCTGTAAATATTGTACCTGGGCTTGTCCGTACGATGCTCCAAAGTTTAATGAAAAGACAAAAATTATAGAAAAATGCACTTTTTGCAATCACCGAATTGAGGATGGATTAAAACCTGCCTGTGCCAATTTGTGCCCAACCGGGGCCCTTGATGTTATTGATAAACCGGAAATTTTTGATCATCAAAACATTCCGGGATTTACGGATGCTGATATAAAACCCTCAATTAAAATAATTAAAATAAGTGATACCAAACCAAAGTTGATAACATCTGAAAATCAGCAATATATAGGAAAATATCCTGCTCCTAAAAGCCCCTCAAAAATCAGGATGATGCAGGAATGGCCATTGGCAGTTTTCACCCTGCTTACTGCTTTATTGGTTTCTACATTTGCAGCCACAGTGTTTTCATATTTAGCCCCGGAGCCTTATTCATTTGTGTTCATTGGTTTGGCAGGAATCCTTCTGAGTTTAATGCATCTGGGCAAAAAATTAAGGGCATGGCGGGCAGTACTCAATTTGAAAAAATCATGGCTTAGCCGCGAAATCTTTTTCTTTGGATTATTTTGGGTACTTAGCAGTGCTTACCTTTTGGTTAATCAACATACTGTCATCGCCTGGGGCGCAATGGCATGCGGATTGGTTGCCTTAATTTCAGTTGATAAAGTTTACAAACTTGCTATTCAGCCTACTCCCATTGAATTGCATAGTGCTCATGTGGTACTTACCTTCTTTTTATTTGCTTCAATGTTCTTTGAAAGTTATCCTGCACTAATTTTTATTGCATTAATAAAAGCA
>JARGGF010000251.1 GCA_029210905.1 Bacteroidales bacterium
TATGGTCAATGGCTTGATAAGGTATCATTTATTATAATCTCTGTTATGTAATTTTTCAGGAGTGGTATATTGTATAAAATGGACGAAAATAACCTAAATGTCTATTCCCAGTGCAAAACAAACCGCCTCTGCCGCATGTATTTCTGTGGTATTGAATGTGGCAATTGGAACATCATGGGGTTTTATCAGCAAGGGAACTTCTGTGCATCCCAAAACCAGGCCCTTAATATTATTCTCGTTTATCAGCTTGTTGATTATCTGAAGATATTCTTCTTTAGACTCCTTAAGGATAATTCCTTTAACCAATAGATTATAAATTATATCGCTAATAATTTTGCGATCATTTTCTAGTGGAACAATTGTACTGATTCCAAAATCATTGAGTATGTCGGCATAAAATTTCCTTTCCATAGTGATTTTTGTGGCCAATAATCCAACCTTTGTCATTTGCATTGCTTTAATAGCCTTAGCTGTTGCCTGTGCAATATGAATGACTGGAATTTCGAGATTAGCCTGAATATCCTGGTAAAAAATATGCAGTGTATTTGCACCAATGATAAGGCAATCGGCTCCGGCCCTTTCCAGATTTTGAGCTTCAAATATAAGCCTTTTGCAAAGCTTTTCTTCTGATTCTTCATGCAAAGCTCTGATTTCATGGAAATTGAAGCTGTATATAAGCATTTTTGCAGAATTATTTCCACCTAATTTTATATATGCTATTTCATTTATTAATCGGTAATATTCAAGGGTGGAGTGCCAGCTTACGCCACCTAGTAATCCTATGGTTTTCATTTAGTTTTGTATTATAATGGTGCCTTATTCACAACCTTTTAATAAGCGTCCGGAACAAAGGTCTGTTCATCCATTGGTGGCCTTACATAACCTTTTTGCTCTATTTTTTCGGGGAGTTCACGAAGTTCTGGCTCAACCTCCTGATAGGGTATCATACTTAGCAAGTGTGAAATACAATTGAGCCTTGCGCGTTTTTTATCATCAGCTTCAACCACGTACCATGGTGAAATTTTGGTATCTGTGTAAGAAAACATTTCATCTTTTGCCTTTGAATAATCCACCCATTTATTTCTTGATTCTATATCCATGCTACTGAGTTTCCAACGGCGTGTAGGGTCTTTTAACCTTCCCTGTAAGCGTCTTTCCTGTTCTTCTTCACTCACCGAAAACCAGTATTTTATGAGTATAATACCAGAACGGATCAACATGCGTTCAAAATTAGGGCAGGCCCTCAGAAAATCCCAGTATTCCTCATTACTACAGAAACCCATAACACGTTCAACACCAGCACGATTGTACCAACTACGGTCAAACAGCACCATTTCGCCCGAGGCAGGTAAATGGGCTACATACCGTTGAAAATACCATTGTGTTTTTTGCCTTTCAGTAGGTGTACCCAGGGCAACTACCTTGCAAATTCTGGGGTTCAAGGATTTGGTAATTCTGGTAATTGTTCCCCCTTTTCCTGCAGCATCGCGGCCTTCAAAAATAACTACTACTTTTAGTCCTGCTTTTTTTATCCATGATTGCAGTTTAACCAGCTCAATTTGCAGTTTTACCAGTTCGGCTTCATAATATTTTCTGGAGAGTTTTGTTGTTTTATCAGACATAGTGATTCAATTAGATTGTTCACTAATTTAGTGATTTCCGGTTATATATACAAACAATGACATAGGAATCCCTTCATTATATGGATCAAATAATAGAAGCTACTAAACTGAGCTTTAGCCTTTCGGAATATGTTTTTTTTTAATTATTTGGCAGCATTAAGAAATGATTCTTGCAAAATCAAAAGTTTTAATATGTTATTTCATTTTTTTAGCTATTTTTATTGGCATTTGAAAGTCAATAATGTTATGGGCAAAAACCTGATAATTATTTCAATTTTTATTTTTTTGTTGTTTTCGGTATCCTGCAACAAATCAAAGCAGCAAGCTTATATTCCTAAAGCTCAAAAGGGAGTCCTTGATTTAAGAAATTGGGATTTTGAGAAAAACGGAACTTTATTCCTTGATGGTGATTGGGAATTTTATTGGAAAAAATTATATACCCCTGGTGATTTTCTTTCTAAAACTGATGAGGGAACAAGATTTTATCGTGTTCCTGGTTTTTGGAATGGATTAGTTATAGATAATGAGAAAATTAAGGGTGAAGGTTATGCTACTTTCAGGCTTAAGATATTGCATACTGGAACTGAAAGCCTGGATATTTTTATCGACGAACAAATGACCGCCTACACATTCTGGTGCAATAGCGAGAAAATCTATAATTGTGGGCAAGTATCAAATAATTTTAACAAGGCTGTTCCTAAGGAATATCCAACCATTCAAAGCATAAAACTGGAAGGTGATACTACCGAATTGGTTTTTCAAATATCTAATTTTCATCATAGAGTTGGAGGTTTTTTTAAATCACCCAAAATTGGCCTTAAAGAAGATGTTTATACACAACGAATTTCTGACATTGCCTTTGATTTATTTTTATTTGGTAGCATCCTGATGATGAGTTTTTATCATTTTGGGATATTTTTTATGCGAAAAGAGAAATCAGCGGCCTTGTTTTTTGGCTTGTTTACACTTGTACTTGCAATTCGCACCTTATTTATAGGCTCACAATACATTACGGTGTTATTGCCTGATATGGACTGGGCATTAAAATACCGGATTGAATACCTTACTTTGTTTTTTGCTCCCTTACTTATTGTGTCTTTTTTATACAAAATATACAAAAAGGACATTAGCCGAAGAGTTACGCAGATTTTTGTACTGATTAGTGTGCTTTATTCTTTTACTGTGCTTTTGTCACCTACAATATTTTCACGATTATTATTGCCGTTTCAATTGTTTATTTTGGCAGGCATAGTATACTATTTTGCCCGATTAGTTAAAACCGTAATAAGGAAAAGGCATGGGGCAAGGATATTGTTTACCAGCATGCTTGTTTTTTTCTTTACAATAATTAATGATATCCTTTTTACCAGAGGAATAATAACAAATTCAATCGAATTAGTGCCTTTTGGGACCTTTATTTTTATCCTGGGACAATCCTTGGTTTTGGCAAAAATTTTTACTGGAGCTTTTTATGAAAACGAAGCACTAACGCTTGAATTGGATTATCAGAACAAACACCTTGAGCGTTTGGTAGAGGAACGAACTTTAGAAATTGATAATCTGCGAAAAGATATTGTTGAAAAAAATGAAGAACTGAAATTGCAAAATGAAGAAATTCAGGCGATTAATGAAAACCTTGAAGATCAAAAACAACGTTTGGTTATTAGTGAGGCAAAAATACGGGGACTTGTAGAGTTATTACCTGAGGCCATTTTTGAGCTTGACTGGGAAGGTAAGGTTATTTATGCAAATGATGAGTTTTACAGGAAATTAGGATATGATGCTAAACAGGACACAGAAAATATAGAAATTGACCAGTTAATTGCAAAAAAGAAAGAAGATTCAGCAAAATCTTTTATTGAAAAAATTAAGAAACTACTCGATAATAATGAACTTATAAAAGAACTGGAACTTAAGCTAATTAAAAAAGACAAATCTGAGTTCCCTGTTTTATTATCACTTTCCTTAGTGCCTGAAAATCAGAGTACTGCTTTTAGATGTGTATTTATTGACATTACCCAACGTGTTGAAAATGAGCGAAAAATCAAAGCTGCCCTGAAAGAAATCTGGAAAAAGAACAAAGATATAACCGATAGCATTCAATATGCATTAAATATCCAAAAAGCTGTAATGCCATCAGGAGATTTAATTTCAAGTATTTTTAGTGATTATTTCATCATTAATAAACCTCATAGCATTGTTGGTGGCGATTTTTATTATTTTGAAAAAAAGGAAAATAAGGCAGTTATTGCTTTGGGTGATTGCACAGGACACGGAGTGCCTGGTGGATTTATGACCATGCTCGGAATTACTTTGCTTAATGAAATATATGGTGGGGAGGATCCGCTTGCTCCAAATAAAGCACTCGATTTAATGCGTAAGCAGATTATTGAAAGCTTAGGGCAATCAATGCATGAGTTTGGCAGTAAAGATGGTATCGAAATGTTTTTGGGTGTGCTTGATACAGATACTTTATTGCTGGAATATGCCAGTGCAAATCAACCACTCTATATAATGCGAAATGGCAGCTTAATCACGCAAAAAGGTGATAAAATGCCACTAAGTATCTACAGAAGGATGGATAATTTTTCATATCACCAAATGCAGTTGCAAAAAGGCGATATTATTTATCTTTTCACGGATGGAGTAATTGATTTATTTGGTGGCACAAAAGTTCGAAGACTCTATGCAGGCGGACTCCAGGAGATATTGTATGAATGCTACACCAAAGAGCTTGCTGAACAGCGTGTTATAATTGAGGAAAGACTTAGCCATTGGCAGGGCGATAACAAACAAACGGATGATATGTTGATGATTGGATTGAGGGTTTAGGTCTTTGTATCATTTTGGTATTCTGGATATTATAATTAATCTTATTAATGAAATATGCAGGTCAAAGAACTGCTTGGATGCTAGATTTCCGGATATCTTGATCATATAATAGTTAAAGCGAATGCTGGTCACTTCCGGTCGCCTGATTTTCCAAATGAACTTGATTCAGTGATTATTTTAGTATTATTGTTGTCATTTTCTTCATTTTTTCAGGAAATTACAATTCTAAATAATCTCAAAACCCATAATTAAAGTCAAGTGTTAATAAAATATTACTCCTGTGATTAATTGCGCAATATTTAATCATGTCCCATTGTCATTCTAAACTTCTGTCACTTTAAAGACAAAATTATCCTACTACTTTTAAGATATTTGTATTGGTAAATGATAAAATCTATGAAAATGGAAAAGCATAAAGCAGATACAGGATTAGTTTGTGATGATATGAGTTGTGCAACGCATAACATTAATGAGAAATTAGCCGAAGCCTTTTCCCTTGATAAAGATCCGTTGGGCAAAATAATGTATTTTGGCGATCCAATGTGTTCCTGGTGCTGGGGGATAGCCAATCATCTTGAAAAAATTAAAGAGCATTATAAATACAAATTAAATTTCGAACTGGTTTTGGGTGGGTTGCGACCCGGAGGTGGTGAAAAATGGGATAATAACATGAAAGAAATGTTGCGTGGACATTGGAAGCATGTCAACGAATATTCCGGACAAGAATTTAATTATGAATTACTTAACAGAGATTTTTTTAATTACGATACCGAACCGCCTTCAAGGGCTGTGCGAATTGTAAGGGATCTTGCTGCTGAAAAAGAATTTCAATTTTTTAAAGAAGTGCAGCGAGCATTTTATGTTAGTAATTCCGATTTAAACGACATAGAATCTTACAAGTCGATTTGCAAAAAAACGGATATTCCTTATGACGATTTGAAGAATGCTTTTGAAAGTGATTTGTATAAAGAATTGGTGAAAAAAGATTTTCAAAAATCATCAGAATATAGCATTAGAGGTTTTCCAAGTGTTGTTATCCAAATAGGAGATGACAATCAGTTAATTGCCAGGGGCTATACATCATTTGATAATATGAAGGTGCTCATTGACAGGATTTTATCAGCAGTAAAAAAATAGGAAAAATTTATTGGAGGAAGGATCAAAGATCCTTCCAGCCTTTTATCTCAAGTTCAACAGTACTGGCACTTCCTCTATAAACCCTGTTATCAATATCAAATCCATATCCAGTGCTTTCGACTGTTCTCCAGTTGCCACGGGTAAATTTAAAGCCTTTTCTAAGCCAAAAACGTGGAATTAATACCTCTAAATTTCCTTTAGAATTTCTTTTTAAAATATATTTTGAATCGCCAGGATCCCATTCATTAAAAGCACCGGCAATATATATTCTTGCATTTTTTGGCGTATTTTCCGGCATGCTAACCACTTCAACAGTAACATAATCATTTTCATAAGATATAAGATCTTTCCACATGCTTACCTCTATATAAGTAGTGTCTTCATCGCGAAATTTAATTACACGATTTCTGATTTCTTCACCATCTGCATTTACTTCCTGGTTTGACCACTTGCCCCTGGTTATTTTGTATTCAAAATCATCACGACCTCTCAATATTTTTAGTATATAGGTATTATTTGCTTGTCTTTTAAATAAAAATTCATCATTGTTTGCGTTCCAGTTGTTATAATTTGATGCCAGATATATTTTTGCAGTTTGTGGGGTGTTTTTAGGAACTTTGCGTAATACAATCGTTTGTATTTTGTTTTTGCCCTTGGCAATGTCCAACCAGTTCTCTACTTTAAGGTAGAGGGTATCAATATCGTCGTAGTTATAATCACGATTATTTAATTTATGTCCGTTTTTATCAGCTGCTTCAGTATGCCAACCACCTCGTGTTATTTTAAATGATAAACCATATTGTTTTCTTGGGATGGTAATTGAAAATTGCCCTTTTTCATTTTTTATAAAACGGTAATTCCAATCACCTGGTTGCCAGTCGTTAAAATTTCCAACCAGGAATATTGTGCTAAAATCCGGAGTATTTGCAGGTATTTCTGTTAAAATAATCGTTATAGTATTTGAGCGTTTTACAGCCAAATCTTCCCAATTTTCGACCTTGATATAGGCCTTTCCATCTTTGTCAATGGAAAGTGCTCTTTTTTCTATTTCTTCACCATACTTATTGGCTTCAGACATGGCAAGGTTCCCCCTAACTATTTTGTATTCAATTTCGTTTAGCGGTTT
>JARGGF010000252.1 GCA_029210905.1 Bacteroidales bacterium
ATACAGAAGATCGTTTAGATCTGCAGGCACAGCCAGCCACCTCTCAGTAGCCAGACCCGGTACTCCAAAAAAAGCAAACAGATTAAGAATACCTACAACAAGAAAAACTGCGACATTAATAAATATCAGCCTAAATACGATACTTCCTGTTTTGTATCGTCTTTTTATTTCGTTTATTACATCCATCGGTTCATACTTTTCTTTTTCCAGATTTTTATTAGAATAAAACCAAAAATCATTCCGCCAAGATGAGCAAAATGAGCAACATTATCACCAGGACTGGCAGCTAAACCAGACCATAATTCAAGAGCACCATATCCAATTACTAACCATTTAGCCTTGACTGGGATAGCAAAGTATAAGTAAATCAATGCGTTAGGGAACAACATTCCAAATGCCAATAAAATGCCAAAAACAGAACCAGAGGCTCCAACAGTTGGACCATTATAGGTTCTATAGAGTGAAAATAAATCTGATTCACTAACAAATTCAAGTATGCCTGGATTGTATTTTCCCGAAGTGATTATTTCATTTATCATATTTGATGTTATACCTGCGTGGGTCAGATTACTTATTATCATCTCCACCTCAATAAATTGAACAAGTTGGTGTAGAAAAGCTGCCCCAAGACCTGTGGCAAAGTAATAGATGATAAATCTCTTTGGTCCCCATACATTTTCAATAGCATTTCCAAACATCCAAAATGCAAACATGTTGAAAAACAGGTGAGTAATATCACCATGCAGAAACATGTAGGTCAGAAACTGAAAAGGCTGGAACTTGTCAGACCCTATATAATAAAGACCCCACAAAGAGTTCAAGTCAATTTTGAATACACTCTGTAAAGAAATAGTAGCCAGGAAGAATAATCCATTTATAATTAAAAGGTTTTTAACCACTGGAGGTAAGAGTCTGAAACCTCCAGGCCTAAATTGCGTATTTGTCATATAGTTTTGTCTAATTTAATCAGAATGCCAGCTTTTGGCAAAATTTTACAATATCGGCAAATTTAATTAAGTATAAAAGATACTGAAAATGTTTTAACAAAATATAACAAAAAGAGTTCAATCAAAATACTCAAAAGCTTATCAATATTGATTTAAATTAGTATAAAAAAACTAAATTTATCAATTAATTTAATAAATATGAAAATTTTATTCATTTAAATTATTCATAATGAGTAAGATAAAAACGTTTTATTTTGTTATTGCCTTGATAGTTTCAGTATTACTGGGAATATTAGTTGCCATTCCTGAGTTGATTCCGTCATTTGAAATTATACAAGTGATTGTAATTCTTATACTTTATGTGGCAAATATTCTGTTTGTATACATTATTGTGATACGCTTTAGGAATTTTACAAGAACTAAACAGCACAAGGAGAATACAGCACTATTTACCGGCCTGGTTTCGATTGTAGGCGTTGGCTTCCTCTTTTTCGCTTTCATTATTACCTCTCTGGGGATAGGTCAGGGTTTTATGGGAGGCAAATTTGAAAAAGAACTAAATTACCCTGGTTATCATGTAAAAATTTATTTGTATGATGATAGTTTTTTAGATCCCTTAACCACCATAAAAATTAAGCACAAATTCTGGCCTGTAATGCAAGATTTGGCTTTTTTAGAAAATTGTAAACCCTCCTACCTTACCATTTTAAGACAAGATGATTTTGTTGAATTTTCATGTGGTTTAAAAGTAGTCCGCCTGAACCTTAAAACCAGGGAAGTGCAAAAAATATATAGGGAAACAATTGAATAAGCGTGATATATTTGTTTAACTTGCAAAAAAAATCATTTTCCTAATTTAAATATATTGTTATGATATTCAAGAGATTAGCATTTGTTGTTTTATCCATATTTATGGGAACTTACACCTTTCCATGTACAGTGATTGTGGTTGGAAAAAAGGCTTCAAAAGATGGTTCAGTTATTATTTCACACACTGATACGGGCGAAGATTCGAGGTTTAAAATTGTGTTTGGTAAAAAGTTTAAACCCGGCGAAATGGCTCCTGTTTTTTGGGGCATTCAGGATTCTAAATTAGCCCTTGATGATGATGGAAAAATCATTGGCTATATTCCCCAGGTGGAACAGACCTATACCTACATTCATTCTGCCTATTCACATATTAATGAATATCAACTGGCCATTGCCGAAAGTACTACCAGTCAGCGTGATGAGCTGATTGCTTTTTTAGGCGAAGGTGACCAGATTATGACCATTGAACAGGCGCAAATATTTGCACTTCAACGTTATAAAACAGCTAAAGAAGCCGTTTTGTTTATAGGTAGGTTAATGGAAACCTACGGCTTTCTTCCTTCTTCGGGCGATGGTTCAGAAGCATTGGTTATTGCTGATGTAAACGAGGCCTGGGTTTTTGAAGTATTTGGAGTGGGTAAAGGATGGAAAAAGGATAGTGGAAAAGCTGGCGCCATTTGGGCAGCGCAGCGTGTTCCAGATGATCATGTTGGAATTATACCTAATCAAAGTATTATTAAAGAAATAAATATTAAGGATAAGGCCAATTTTTTGGTTTCAAAAAATTACATACAATTCGCAATTGACAAAGGATGGTATAATCCAAAAGGCAACATGCCGTTTATTTGGCAGGATGTATATGCACCTCTTCCTCACGAATGGGCTACAGGACGTTTTTGGTATTTCTATAGCAAAGTGGCTCCCAATTATTATAATTGGCCCGATAGATCTTTAAAAGACAATCATCTGAAGGGTTATGATGCTTATCATCAGACAGTTGAGCCAATCAGCATTTATCCATTTTCTGTAAAACCAGAAATGAAATTATCGGTACAGGATGTGATTGATTTTCAGCGAACTACCTTTAAAGGAACTATTTATGATAAAACAGCCGACACCGATTGGTACATCAGCGATGGAAAAGACGGCTCAAAATTAAGCCCTTTGGCAACACCTTTCCCGACAAAAGCAATGCGCGAATTGCTGGATATTACCCGCCGAAGAAATATAGCCCGGCCTATGGGAAATTATGGAATGGTTGTTCAGTTGCGCGACTGGTTGCCTAACGAAATTGGCGGGGTTTACTGGGTTTATGTTGATAATCAATACACCAGCCCTTATGTGCCCATTTATGCTGGTAATCAGAGTATTGCGGATTGTTACCAAATATACAATCCGGAAGAATATAGTGATAAATCAATGCGTTGGGCAGTTGATTTTATTGATAACCTGATGTACCTTCAATGGCAGGAGGCAGTAAAAGATTTATGGGCAGTGCGTGATCCATTTGAAAAAGAAATGTTTGATCGTCAGGCGGATATAGAAAAACAAGCCATGGATTTATATAAATACGATCCACAAAAAGCTAAAGAATTTTTAACTGATTACTCTAACAGCAAAATGGAAGAGGCTTTTAAAATGTTTGTTGATTTGCGAGCTACTATGATAGTTAAATATACCAATAATAAACTCAATTAAACGCGAAAAAAAGATCCGAAGCTCCCCTGAGGGTTTCGGATTTTTCATTACTATAACTTTTGTCTAAATTATGACAAAGTAAACTACCTGGTTATTAAGTAGTTCAAAATCAACAGTATAGGATTAACATATTTTAACATCCTTGACAAAGCAGGATCAAACATATTTTGTTATAATTTTACCCTGAATATTCTGGCATGAAGAAGATAGTTGCAATATTAAGTTCTGCTGTTTACCTGATACTTACATTAGGTTTAGCCATTAATTTGCATTATTGCCAGGGCGAACTGGAGTCTGTTTCTGTTATTGGCAGCAGTTCAAACTGCTGTTGTGCAACTGCAACCCATGAAAGTAGTTGTTGTAACAATGAAAAGTATTTTTTCCAATTCAGCAATGATAATCAGCTTACAGCGAGTAATATTATATTGTCTCATCCTTATCAATACTTTGAAACAGCTTATATCATTGAATTTAAAGGATTTAAAGATACACTTCAAAGTTTCAAGGTTCCTTATGATGATTCAGGACCTCCCGGACCAACAAAAGCAATTTGGAAAACAAATTGCTCCTTACTGTTTTATGGTTAATTTTTTACTGATTAGCAAGGCTTAACTTCCATTTAAGCTTTTTCCTTATTTAATATGGCTTCGTCTTATATTTTATTTTGGCTAACAGGCTAAAAATGATCTGACGTTATCTCTCATATGCCATATCATTCAATAATCAAAAAAAATTATAGTCATGAAAAAATTCTATAAATTATTATTTCTAATATCACTATCCATATATCTCAGTATAGACATATCTGCCCAGGAAAAAAACAAAAATGTTGAAAATGCTGAATTTAAAGTAAGCGGAGTTTGTGAAATGTGTAAGGAGCGGATTGAAAATGCAGCCTTAATAAAAGGGGTGAAACTTGCAGAATGGGATAAAACAACTGGAATACTAAAAGTAGTATTTGTACCCAAAAAAGTTGCCTTGCAAGAAATACAAAGTGCAATAGCTGAGGCAGGTCATGATACTGAATTGGTAAAGGCCAGCGATAAAGCTTACCAGAAACTCCCTGCTTGCTGTGCATATAGAGACGATGTTGAAATACATTAATCAATTGAAGGCTTTATATCTTTTGTCAGTTTTTCTTTTTATTATTCAAACTGCCAAAGCACAGCAGGCAGCTGAATATATAAAGGGAAAAGTAAGTGGCATAAATGATGAGGGTGAAATAGTAGAGCTTCCTGCAGCAAATGTTTTTTGGTTAAATACTCAAATCGCCACAGTAACAGACAATGAGGGAAATTTCAGTATCCAAAAAATTAAAGGTAAAAAATTATTATTGGTGAGCTTTGTTGGGTATCAGGCTGACACTTTGGAAGTGTCAGATAATGAGTTTGTTAATGTGAATTTAGAGGCTTCAATTGAACTGAATGAAGTAGACATTGTAGTTCGTAAAAAGGGAATTGAAACCGACTATTTAAGCCCCATTGGGGTAAAAAAAATGGGCGAAAAAGAACTTGCTAAAGCTGCATGTTGTAATTTGAGTGAGAGCTTTGAAACCAATCCGGCCGTGGATGTTTCTTTTACAGATGCAGTAACAGGAACTAAGCAGATTATGATGTTGGGACTGGCAGGCCCTTATACCCAAATAACAAGAGAGAATATGCCAGATGTCAGAGGCTTATCGGCTATTTATGGACTAACATACATCCCTGGTACATGGATTGAAGGCATTCAGTTGATAAAAGGAACAGGCTCAGTTGCAAATGGTTATGAAAGTATTGCCGGGCAAATAAATGTTGAACTAAAGCGACCCGAAAGCATGGAAAAGCTTTATTTAAATGCTTATTCAAACGAAGGTGGGCGGATTGAAACCAATGCAAATGCGCGTTTTAAGCTGGGTAAAAACTGGTCTTCGGCATTGTTGCTTCATGCGAGCAATAATTCGGTAAAACATGATAAAAACAACGATGGATTTTTGGATAAACCACTGATGGAACAATATGTTGCGTTGAACAGATGGGAGCTAAGGAACGAAAAAGGCCTTCATATTGAAATGGGTGCAAAAGGAACCTATATTGACAATATCGGCGGACAAACAAATTTTAATTTGAAGACAGATGAAGGCACCAGCAATGCATGGGGCATGCATTTGGTGATGAAGCGCCTTGAAGGCTGGACAAAACTGGGAAAAGTAAATCTGGACAAGCCCTATCAAAGTTTTGGAATTCAGCTCTTTGGTGCCTATCATGATCAGCATTCATTCTTTGGTCTGAATAATTATAACGCTAACCAATCAAGCTTTTATGCAAATATGCTGTTTCAGAGCGCCATAGGCAATACCAATCATAAATATCGAATGGGATTAAGCTTCCAATTCGATGATTACGGTGAAATGTTAAATGGAGCTATTTTCGATAGAGTGGAAAAGGTGCCGGGCATTTTTTTTGAATATACCTATAGTTTTTTGGATAAGTTTAACCTGGTGGCAGGGTTTAGGGCAGATTATCATAATCTTTTTGGCGCCTTTGTAACGCCCAGATTTCATTTACGCTATGCGCCTGTTGAAAAAACCATCATCCGGCTTTCAGCTGGCAGAGGGCAACGAACCGCCAACATCCTGTCTGAAAATAATGGCCTGCTGGCAAGTTCGCGTCAGTTTGTAATTTTGGGCGATGGTTCAGACAAACCATATGGTTTAAATCCTGAGGTAGCCTGGAATTATGGTATAAATCTAACCCAGCATTTCACCATCGATTACCGCGAGGGTTTAATAAGCATAGATTTCTATCGTACTGATTTTGAAAACCAGATTGTGATTGACCTGGATCAAAGCCCACAACAGGCACTTTTTTATAATCTGGAAGGAAAATCGTATTCAAATAGTTTTCAGATACAGCTTGATTATGAACTAATTAAACGGTTTGAACTCAGATTGGCATACAGATGGTATGACGTAAAAACAAGGTATCAGAATGGCTTGCTTACCAAACCCTTAATAGCTGAAAACAGGGCTTTTATAAATCTGGCCTATGAGACGCGCAAATACTGGAAATTTGATTACACTTTAAATTGGCAGGGAAGTAAACGAATTCCCTACACGGATTCAAATCCTGAGGAATATAGGCTTGCAAAGCAGTCGCCCGGTTTTACAACTATGAATTTTCAATTAACAAAATCGTGGCAAAAGTTGTTCGAAGTATATGTAGGAGTAGAAAATTTAATGGATTATACTCAGGAAAGTCCAATATTGGCTAGTGATCAACC
>JARGGF010000253.1 GCA_029210905.1 Bacteroidales bacterium
GAGATATACGATACCGAACCGGCAGTTTTACACGATGTATTTTCCAACAGGCCCATCATTTTGTGTGGTAAATATAAAGGAAAATCAGAAGGTAAAATAAAAATAAGCGGAAAATCCGGGCGTCGTTATATTCAGGAGAGTTTTAGATTAAAAAAAGGAAAAGAAAACTCAGCTTTAAGATATTTATGGGCACGAAACCGCATCAAATATCTAAGTGATTATGCCTTTTATTTTGAAGAACCCGGCATGTATAAAACAATATCACCAGCCAGAAAACAAAAAATCATTGATTTGGGATTAAAATATAATTTGCTTACCAATTTTACGTCGTTTGTGGCTGTTGATACTATTGCACGTAAAGAAACTACTACATCACAGTCGGGAAATGAGAAAAGTATTCCAACCCAACATGAATACAACCCAACCAATATTAAAATAAGGGGTTATGCTTCGCCAAATATATATGGAAACACTATTGGTTTATCAGGAATGTCAGTTGGTCTTGATGAATTGGTTGTGGTTGGATACGGAACAGTGACCAAAAAGGAAGTACTAAGTGCAATTGCTTCAGTATCAGAAAATGATCTGCTGTTATCCGGAATTTTTCCAGGTCATTCACTTCGAAATATGGCCACCGGTGTTGATATTCTTAGAGGAGATAATGTATTTGGAGGAATCAGTCATTTTTCAGTGAATGGACAAAACAGCATCTTACGTAGCAGCTATCCTGCAATTATGCTCAATAATGTTGGAATAGAACAAAGTATTTTCGCAGACAATTATTTGATAAACAGCAACTATCATAATAATATACTTCCTATTGACCCTTTGTTTATAGAAAGCATCAACATTGCAAAATCATCGTTTGCTCATTATGCGCAGGAAAATGCAGATAATGGAGTAGTTTCAGTTAATATTACCCGGTCATCAAATTCAAAATATATTTTGTTTAATACTTCATATTCCTTTGATAAGGTAGGAAATTTACCCGATGGTATTTCCAATGACCAAAAATCATTACTTCAAAATGGCTTTACCCTAAAGAATTCATTTATGGCGAGCTACAATAAGTCAAAATGGAGCTTTAATATGATGGCATCCAATACCAATCAAAAATCATTTGTGCCCGGAATGTTTTCAAATACAAATAATTTAGGCTTGAATGGAAGGTTTGATATATCGGAAAACATAAAAGCCAAAGCAGATTTATTTTGGATCAATCAGCATATCAATTCCCTGGCAAGATATGCTGCAAATAGTGGCTTATTGTACAGTATGATGAATGCTACTCCGGATCAAACAGGTTTATTCATCAAAAATAGTCTTTCTGACTATAATCAAAACATTTTGATTCCTTCTTTTGAGTTGGATTATAACATAGCAGGCAATGGTGCATTTCAATTGAAATATTTTGCCTCAGCAAATTTGCGCAATGCTGAACGAAATGAGCAGTTTAAGCCAGGATATTTGCCTTATAGTGAAGGAAGTTCCTTTTTTGTAAAAAATCATCTGCAAAGTATCAGCCACCGTCCGGGATTTTACTTTAATAATAACTATTCTGATCATGTTATTGATGCTTCTGTTTCAATGAATTTTACGAATATTGAAGAAACTCATTTATTAAACGCGCAATATGGAAGTGAAACATACTTATCTGATTATGAATATAAAGAAAACTACAACAAAAATGAGTTTAGTACAACAGCAGGCTATAGTTTCAGGAAAGAATGGCTTTTTAAAGCTGCTTACACACATATTTATAACGAAACGTTTTCTGATTTGATAAATGGTACCAATCAGATTTCGGTTTCAGTGGGTTGGGCTTATGATAATTCATCATTATTCAGAAACATAGATTGGATAAGCCGTGGCAAAATTGCTTTTGGATATGATAATTCTGAGTCAAGCCCTCCAATATTTATTGATCCTGCTATGGTTTTGGCAGAAAATTTATCAGCATCTGATGTACTTTTTACTTCGAATCTATACAAGGCCAGTTATGTCGAAAATCTTAAGCCTGAAAAAAGGCAAAAATTCACTTTTATACATTCCATCGGCTTTTTTCAGGATAGATTATCACTAAATGTAGAATTGTATCGAAGCAAAACCTGCAACATGTTTGTTCCTATTGATATCAGTACCCAATTAATAGGCAACGATGGTGAAATAATCTCCAAAGGGATTAATGCCGATGTATCTTTTAATAACTCAGTTATGGATTGGCGGTTTAACCAGAGATTAATTTATTCAATAAACAGATCTGAAGTACAAAATTTATCAAATAGTCAGGGTATTGTACTTGCCGGTATTGATGGGGTAAAGTCCTATGCTATTAATAACCAACCCTATGGTCTGTTAATCACTGAAAGTGGTGAATCAGCAAATCCAAACCCAGATTGGTCTTTATCGTACAATGGGAACTTAAGCTGGAGAGCTTTAAGTTTTAATATAATTGCAGAATGGCGCCAGGGAGGAAAGCTTTGGAATGCCTATAACACATCTGTTGAAGAGGCATCCTGGTTTAAATTGAGTCAGATACAATTGAATTATTCATTGCCAAGAAATCTATCAACAAAATTGAAAATGAAAACCATCTCATTTTATCTTTTTGCGGATAATATCTTCACAGTTTCTAAATATTCAGGGGTTTCTCCGGACATTCACTTCTTTGGGAATATCAACAGTATTGGAATAGATTATTATAACATGCCCGACATCAAAAAAATTGGGGCAGGTTTAAAGATAAAGTTTTAGTTGATGATAAATTAAGTATACAAAACACCTGATTTTCCCATATATCAGGTGTTTTGTCATTAATTAAAACAATGTCGTTGGGCCTAATTAATTCTTAGAAGTAAAAGTTATGCGCCTAAAACAAAATGTATTCATATTATAAAAATGAAAAGTTTTAGTTTAGAATTTTAATTCGTAATTTTGCGAACAACGAACAGTGTGGAATAAAATTATAAACAATCAGCTTAGTTCTTTTGTAACTATTTAATCAAAGAATTACTTATAATAAAATCAATTTTATCATTAAATCTAAAATTAAAGTCATGAAAACACAAAATTTAGGTTTCATAGGTGGAGGAAGAATTACAAGGATTTTTCTCCAGGCATTTAAAAACAAATCACTTAATTTTAAATCAATTGTTGTTTACGATCCAAACAATGAAACATTAACCACTTTAAAAAAGCAATTTCCTGAAATTCAGATTACTGATTCTGCACTGACCCCTGCCAGCAAGGAACTTGTGATTTTGGCAGTACATCCCCCTATGATGATGGAAACGCTTAATAACATAAAGGAAGTAATTGCAAAAGATGCACTAATTCTCTCATTAGCACCTAAAATCTCCATTGCAAAGATGTCAGAAACCCTGGGTTCGTCATCAATAATAAGGATGATACCAAATGCTACATCCTTTATTAATAAGGGCTACAATCCTGTCAGTTTTCATCCATCCATAAGTAAAAATGAAAAACAGTTCTTCATTGAAACATTTAAAGCCCTGGGAAATACATTTGAAGTAAACGAATCAAAGCTGGAAGCTTATGCATTGGTTTCAGCAATGCTACCAACCTACTTCTGGTTTCAATGGAAAGAATTACAGGATATTGGAGTTCAAATGGGCCTTGATGAAAAGGAGAGTAAAGAAACTTTAAAGGAAACATTAATTGCGGCCATTGAAATCTTCTATAGTGCAGGTTTAAGTAATGATGAAGTTATTGATCTGATACCCGTGAAACCCATTGGCGAAGACGAGAACCAGATTAAAGAAGTCTTCCAAACCAAACTTATGGGATTATTTGCCAAGATAAAACCAAGTATTGTTTAAATCCGGAAAAAGTAAATGAATTAAAACAGACGCTTCAGTTTTTTTTAAATAATCTTAACACAGAAAATTATGAATGTGAATAATAAAAACCAAAACAAATGAAAATATTAATCTTATGCACTGGCAACAGTTGCCGAAGCCAAATGGCACATGGGTTTTTACAATCGTTCGACAAAAACTTAACGATCCGCTCTGCCGGAACAGAAGCATCTGGAAAGCTGAATTCAAAAGCTGTACAAGCAATGGCTGAAATTGGTATTGATATAAGTCATCATACCTCCGATTCGGTTAACAAGTATTTAAACGATGCATGGGATTATGTAGTTACAGTTTGTGGTGGCGCCAATGAGTCGTGTCCGACATTTTTGGGTAAGGTTAAGCACCGCATTCACATTGGATTTGATGACCCTTCTCATGTTACCGGAACGGATGAATTTATTTGGAGTGAATATATTAGGGTTCGTGATGAGATCAAAGAAGGTTTTTATAATTTCTATCTTGAAAATATTAAATCTTAACCAATTAAATACTAATTATTATGCAATCAAAAAAACGCCTGAAATTTCTTGACAGATATTTAACCTTATGGATATTCCTTGCAATGGCTATAGGTGTTTTATCTGGCTATTTGTTTCCTCCAATTGCAGATTTTTGGGAGTCTTTAAAATCATCGCCTGAAAGCACAACAAATATTCCAATAGCAATTGGTTTAATTTTAATGATGTTCCCTCCTCTCGCAAAAGTAAAATACGAAGAATTAGGAGATGTTTTTAAAAACTATAAGGTGCTGTCATTGTCACTGGTTCAAAACTGGATAATAGGCCCTATACTTATGTTTGCACTGGCCATTACCTTTTTTAAACTGTTTCCTGGTGAAAATAACGCCAATCTGCCATATATGTATGGAATTATCATGATTGGTCTGGCCAGGTGCATTGCCATGGTTATTGTTTGGAACGACCTTGCAAAAGGTGATACCCAGTATGCTGCAGGTCTGGTTGCTTTTAATTCAATTTTCCAAGTTTTGTTCTTTTCAGTATATGCCTGGTTTTTCATTGCAATACTGCCCGGATGGTTTGGAATACCTACAAACCATGCAGTAGAGAATATTACAATTCCACAAATAGCCGAAAGTGTGTTTATTTATCTCGGTATTCCATTTATTGCAGGTTTCTTAACACGATTTGTGCTTATCAGGGTGAAAAGCAAGGAATGGTACCATCAAAAATTTATGCCCAAAATTAGTCCGCTGACACTAATTGCGCTCTTATTTACCATAATTGTAATGTTCTCATTAAAAGGGGAGTATATTATTAAAATACCAATGGATGTAGTATTAATTGCTATTCCGTTATTAATTTATTTTATGGTAATGTTTCTGTTGTCATTTTTTATGAGTAAAAAAATTGGTGCTAATTATGAGCAATCAGTAACGCTCTCATTTACAGCTGCAAGTAATAATTTCGAATTAGCAATTGCTGTTGCCATAGCTATTTTTGGAATGAATTCAGGTGAAGCCTTTGCAGCAGTAATTGGCCCTTTGGTTGAAGTACCTGTAATGATTGCCTTGGTTAATGTCGCTTTTAAATTTAAAACCAGGTATTTTAATACGCTGCATGCTACAATCTAATCAGATACACCTGTCTATCCTCTTATGATTAAGAACAAATCTGGTTATGAAGAAAATCATCAACCTGCTAAGGATGATGAAATTAAAATCGTTGATCCATAAAATTTCCCTTCATATAATTGGTTAAAAAACCTCGCCATCTATTAACTTTGTCAAATAAAGCGCAGTATCTATTCGAAATTCTAAATCTGATATAATGGAAACAGCGGTTTTTTCCACATATGTACTACCTGTTGTAATCGGATTGATAATGTTTAATCTGGGGCTCTCACTCTCTATTAGCGATTTTAAGAGTATTTTCAGTTCTCCAAAATCTTTAATCATCGGCCTTTTTTGCCAAATGGTTATTTTGCCTTTAATAGCATTTTTGCTTGCATTTGTATCTGGTCTGCCTGCTGAAATAAAAGTAGGTATAGTAATCATAGCTGCCTGTCCTGGTGGGGCAACTTCAAACCTGATAACCTATCTTTTAAAAGGAGATGTTGCCTTATCAATATCCTTAACGTCAATAAACAGTATTTTGATTTTATTTACCATTCCAGGAATTATATACCTGGCTACTACTACATTTTTTAGCACTGAAACATATATTGCCCTTCCCTTTCCTCAAACTATTCTTAAAATCCTTTTCATGATTATACTTCCTACCTTTTTAGGAGTGTTAACAAGAATGCGTTTAACAAATTTAGCCCTTAAACTTGATAAATACATGAAATATCTAACAACTGCACTACTTGCAATTGTATATGTATTTACCATTTTTGAGAGCAAAAGTGATGCTGATATTTCAATTGGAACTTATTGGTTGACGGCACCATTTGTAGTTATTTTAAATGTTTCGGGAATGCTTTCGGGTTTTTTTATTGCAATGCTAATACAGTTAGGTAAGAAGAAAACCATAACCTTTGTGGTTGAAATAGGTATACAAAATAGTGCTTTGGCAATTACTTTAGCCTCCAGTAAAGTATTCCTGGGAGACACTCTAATGGCAATTCCTGCAGTAATTTATGGTATGTTTACTTTTTTTAGTGCCATAATATTTGGTTATTTAGTTAATAGGTGGGTTAAATAAAAGTGTGGATTTTTTCCTCATTATTCTAAATATTTCCACAGCATAATAAATTGGTCAATATTTGAATTCTTTTAATCCTCCCCATAAAAGGGCATTTAAGCACATTTTCAGTAAATTCCCCTACTGATTCTCTTTTTAGGTATACTGATTGCACTTTAATAAAGTACAAACG
>JARGGF010000254.1 GCA_029210905.1 Bacteroidales bacterium
CTTTATCAACTGAATAGATGGCTAATTTGTGGTTCCCATCAGAAAGTTGTGCAATTGGAACAAAACTCCCTGCAGTATAAACAGTTTCTTTCCCATCATCAATTTTATAATAAATATCAGCAACCCCTGAAAGGCTATCTTCCGAGGAGAGGTATATTTTTGTAGTAACTGCAACAATTTCACCTTCGGCAATTCCAGTAATAGTGTAATATGTTTTAGGAGGAGTAATATCTGCTGTAAATCTTTTTTCTTTAGGCGTTTCAACATTACCCACATGATCAACAGCATAATATTTAATAAACTGTGCTCCTTCCCTATCTATTTTTAATTCTGAAGTGTAGGGTTTATATGCTTCTCCATTGATGGAATAATATATTTGCTCCACACCCGAAACCTCATCAGTAGATACAATTTTGATGGTTACCTTATCGCCATAAAAGTCGTTTGACCCTTTTTTGTAATTGGCCGAATTGCTGAAAACAAGCTTTGATTCCGGAGGTATCCCATCAGCATAAACTTCCCAGATAACCTCAAATTGAGGAAAAATGGTAGCCCCGGTTTCCTGATTTGTTGCCCACCGACTTCTGATTCGATTAATTCCCTCTGTGTCAAGATAATACGGATTTGTATAGTCCTTAGTATTCTCACTTTTCATCAGAATACCGGAATCAGCAGGAGTAGGTGTAATTCTTATATACACCGGAAGTTTTTTATTCCAGTACAGCTTTCCATCTTCAGCTACATAGTATTTTATTTGATGTTCTTGCTGTTGTTGGGATAACACCTTATCGGTCAGTAAAAAACTGACCGCAATCAGAAATAAAACATTAATTATCATTTTATCCATTTGCAAGCATTTTTTGTAAGCAATTAAAATTGAATATGCATTCCTATAACCAATATATCATCTGTTTGTTTGTCCTCGCCCTCCATTCTCCATTGCTCTATGGTGTCATCCAAAATTTCTTTTTGTTCGTCCATATTTTTTTGGTGAATTTCCAGTAATAAATCCCTCATCCTGCTATGCATAAACTTTCTGCTTAGCTTGCCACCAAATTGATCCGGATAACCATCAGAAAAGCTGTATAAATATGCATCCCCTTCAATTTTGATTTCCTTTTTAGTAAATTTTTCATCCCGAAGATGTTGAAAACCACCAATTGACATATCATCACCATCAATTTCCTCCAAAACGCCGTCTTTAATAATTATAAGCGGATTTCGTGCTCCGGCAAAACTAATCGATTTCTTTTTTTTATCAATTACAAAAAGGGATGCGTCCATTCCATCGTCATTACCAGTATGTTTTTGGTTTAACGCATTGGTGACTCCTACATGCAGTTCTTCAAGAATGATATCGGGTTCTGTTTTTTTATCGTTTAAAATAATCTGGTTCAAAATATTAGCCCCTATCATTGACATAAATGCCCCCGGCACACCATGTCCAGTACAATCAATTGCGGCAATAATTAATTTATCCTTTTGTTTTGTGTACCAATAAAAATCACCGCTTACCACATTTTTAGGTTTAAAGAGGATAAATGAATCAGGCACATGTTTATCAAGGCTTTGCTCGGGCTGAAGCATAGCTGTTTGTATCAATTTTGCATAATTGATACTTTCCATAATTTGATGGTTTTTTCTGTCCAGTTCCTTGTTGCTTGAATCAAGTTTATCCCGCTGCATAATAATTTCTTCCTGTTGCATCAAAATTTCCTTGTTTTTATTTGCCAGCGCAATATTTGCCTTTCTTTTCTGCCTAAAGGCATAAAACAAAATAAAGGCAATGAGTATTACTACAAACAGTATTGCGACAAAAATAACATTATTCCTTTCTTGTTCAAGTCTTTCACGTTTTGCTTGTTCGGCCAGTACCTGAGCTGCAAGCTGGGCTTTGGACAAGGTATTTGCTAATGAGTCAGCCTTGGAATGATATTCCTTTACTTCTAAATCTTTCTTTTTTAGTTCTACTGTTTTTTCCTGAAGCTCCATCTCCTTTAATTTTTTTTCAAGAGCAATACGTTCAGCTCTGAGCCTCTCATTTTCCATCCCCATTCTGCTTTTAAAAACCTGCTCGTCTTTCATGGTTTTATAGAATGTCATGTATTTTTCGGCAAACTTCTTTGATTCCTCGTCATGTCCAGCTTTTTCATGGACTTCTGCTAACTGAAGGTAAAAAATAGAGATTTTTTCAAGGTTGTTAATTTCTTGAGCATAGCTTAAAGCCTCTTCAAGATATTTAATAGCTTCATCGTATCTTCCTAGTTGCTTTAATGAAGATGATAGGTTTAAAAGCGTGTTGAAAAGGTTTTCTCTACCTGTTGCAGTGTTTTTTTCATTTCTTCGGGCAGCAACTGCCTGTAACAGATGGTCCATTGATTTCTGGTAATCCCCAATATCAGAATATATCATTCCCAGGTTACTATTGATACCAGCCATGCCGTTTTCGTTACCCAGCTTTCGATTAAGAATTAATGATTTTTGATAATATTCAGCACTTGTTTCGAAATGATTGCGATTCCAGTAGATTTCAGCAATTTGGTTAAGGAAGTCGCTGGCATTTCTTAAATCAGATTTAGAGAGGTAAAGTTCGTAATTTTCGGTGTACTTTTTTATAGCCGCAGAATCTTGTATAGAAATTGCCTGCTTTGTATAAGTTTGTGCATCTATATTACTAATAATCAATATATTGATAGATATTGTCAATAATGCTATTGCAATTTTTTTCATAAATATTTCTTATTCCCTTTTAGGCATATATCTGCCAATTATTCAAATTTAGAACTTCAAATATTTTCTATTATGGTTATTTTAAATTAAACATATTTTACAATTCTGCTAAAGCATTAACTATGCCAGACCTTGTATTAAAAGTAACTAAAAATTTGAAAATAACATTAATAAAAGGCTAAATTGATTGTTTTTTGTCAAATTAATAAAATTTTAGTTATTTGCTTTAAATTATATAGATTGAAAAAAGGAATTTGCAACCATTTGAAATAATTTTACTTCAATTACATTAGTTTTGTTTTCATCAATTTCGTAAACGTGAAATTCAGGCATAAGGCGCTATTATTAAAAGACTTAAACAGGAAATGCAAAAAGTTAACCTTTATTTCATCCATGAGTAAGTCATATTTCTTTCTTAAAATAATATAGCTTATTTTTATAGAAAAAAAGCTATGTAATATTAAAGTTATTATGCCAGCAAAAAAGCAAAATGATTTTTGAGTTGCAGACTTTAAAAATAAATACAAAAAATCAGTATGTATAGCTCTAAAAACCCTTCGGGGCATCACCAGACACTTTGAAAATAAATTAAATAAGTAAACGAATGAAAAATCAATTATTAGTTATAAGTTTAATACTCATGCTTTTACCTACTCAGATTATTGCTCAAAAATTTAAATATGGTTATATTAATGCAGATAAAATATTGGCTGAAATGCCTGAGATAGAAAAAGCAAATAAGGATCTTGAAGGTTACATAAAACAAATAAACGACTACATTAATTCAAAAAATGATGAGTACAAATCTAAATTAGCTGATTTTAGTAAAAATGAAGGCAATTATAGTGAATTAATAAAAACTGACAAGCAAAATGAACTTAATAAGATGGCTAATGATATAAAGCAATTTCAAATTGATGCACAAAATGATATAAATAAGAAGAAGCAGGAGCTCTATCAGTCGGCTATTGTTAAATTAAAAGCTGCAATTAATCAGGTTGCAAAGGAGGGTGGGTATCGGTTTATCCTTGATAACAGCAACGGACAACTTTTATATGCTGAACAGGGAGATGATGTTGCGCTCCTGGTAAGAAAAAAATTAGGAATCATTAATTAATCTGAGCATTTTTGCAGATGATATATAAAACCGGTTTTACTTTTTAAATAATTAACAATTATTTAACATTAAAACGGGCATAAAATTTTACGATTCAGTTCTCTGCATTTAGTTTTACAGCAAATTTAAAAATGTATAATGGAAACAGTATTTATTTTATTGGTAGGCGTCTTAATTTTACTTGCTATATCAGACTTGGTAGTGGGTGTAAGCAATGATGCTGTAAATTTTCTAAACTCAGCAATTGGCTCAAAATCAGCACCTTTCTGGATTATAATGATTATAGCCAGTGCCGGAATAATGGTGGGTGCAACTTTTTCGGAAGGCATGATGGAAGTGGCAAGAAAAAGTATTTTTCATCCTGATATGTTTGGGTTTAATGAAATAATGATAATTTTTCTGGCAGTTATGCTTACTGACATTATTTTATTAGATACTTTCAATACACTGGGATTGCCTACTTCAACTACTGTTTCTATAGTATTTGAATTATTGGGTGCAGCCGTTGCAATTTCTATATTAAAAATAAGTAATACAGTTGGTGCCGGACCTGGTATTGGTGACTATATAAATTCAGGAACGGCACTGGTGATAATTGCCGGAATTTTACTTTCCGTTGTGATATCTTTTACCGTTGGCTCAATAGTTCAGTTTTTAGTTAGAATTTTGTTCTCATTTAATTACAAAAAATCATACTGAAATTTTGGAGCACTTTGGGGTGGTTTTGCTATTGCAGCCATTACCTACTTTATGCTAATTAAAGGTGCTCAAGGGGTAGCCTTTTTATCAGATGAAGCTAAGGATTTTATTAAACTTAATACCTGGACAATAATTGGATATAGTTTTATAGGTTGGACCATTTTATTAGCCCTTCTTCAATTTTTGGCTAAAGTAAACATTCTGAAAGTTATTGTATTGGTTGGTACATTTGCCCTTGCAATGGCTTTTGCTGGGAACGATTTGGTAAACTTTATAGGGGTGCCGTTGGCCGGATTAAAATCCTTCCAGCTTTGGAGCGGTTCAGGAGTTGATCCTAGTAGTTTTTCAATGGAAGTGCTTGCAGAAAAAGTAAATACTCCAACGCTTTATCTACTAATCGCAGGCATAATAATGGTAATAACACTTTGGGTTTCGAAAAAAGCAAGAACTGTTACAGCTACAGAACTTAACTTAAGCAAACAAGATGCAGGTTTCGAAAAATATGCATCATCTACATTTTCTCGTTTTATTGTAAGGCAATCTATAAAAGTTTCGAATGCTATTTCGTACATTGTTCCTGATAAGATTACTGAAGCAGTGCAGAAAAGATTTACGGCTAAACCAATTGAGGAGAGTGATAGTGGCTCAGCATTCGATTTAGTGCGAGCTTCTGTAAATTTAACAGTTGCAAGTATTCTGATCAGCTTTGCAACATCCTATAAACTACCACTTTCCACTACTTACGTTACTTTTATGGTTGCTATGGGCACTTCTCTTGCCGATGGAGCCTGGGGTAGAGAAAGTGCTGTTTATAGAGTTTCAGGGGTTACAACAGTTATTGGTGGATGGTTTTTTACAGCATTTATTGCATTTACCGCTGCCTTTATTATAGCTCTTCTTGTAAGCTGGACCAACTTTTGGGCAGTACCCGTTTTACTTATTATTGCAATTTTCATAATTGTAAAATCTGGTAAAGCTCATAAAGAAAGAGAAGGTGATGATGAAAAAATCTTAAAATACGAAAAAGAAGAAGTTGAAGAAATTGATATCATGGCGCGTTGCTCAACAAATGTTGTAAACACACTTACAAGAGCATCCGATCTATTTGAAAAAATATTAAATTTTGTAACCATAGAAGATCGCAAAAAGCTTAAAAAAACGAATAAGGAAGTTGAAAAATTAAACAAAACAACCAAAAACCTAAAAGACAGTGTTGATGCCGTAATAGTTGAATTACAGGAAGATTCAATAGAAACAGGTCACCACTACGTTCAGGTTACCGATTATTTAAGAGAAATAGCACATTCATTGACTTACATTAGCAGACCTGTTTTTGAACATTTTGATAATCAGCATACCGGTTTTACTAAAGAACAAAATAAGGAATTGACTGAAATTAATAAACAAATTCAGGGATTGTTCAAATCGCTGTTAAAAATTATTCATAACAACAAGTTTGAGAATATTGAAGAACCTATTAAGTTTCAGCAAAGCATCCTTGATTTGCTTCAAAAAATTAGAAAAAACCAGATCAAAAGGATTAAGCAAGCTGAAGTGGGAACCAAAAATAGTATTTTATTCTTAAACGTGGTTGCCGAATCAAAGAACCTTACCTTGTTTACAATAAATCTAATTAAGGCACATAGAGATTTTGTGATTTACCAGAATAATGGCATTAAAACATTAAATATCCTGGATTAGATAAATCATTTTGTCAAAATATACCCGACTTTACTACAAGAATAAGTATTGCTTATAAACTTGATAGCAGGTCGGGTTTCTTTTTTCAGTAAATTTATCTTTTACTTAATTCTATAGTGTTTATTTACCGGGCATATTGATTTTTATGATTTTTGCCCCTGAAACTTAAGAGCAAGATTTGAAAGACCAACCAGGCTTCCACCAATTCGGCAGATATAGCAAAAAAAAAGGTTGATTTTTCTTTATGCATGGTATTTTACCAATGAAGTTTCAATGAGTCTATTTAAATTTTTCTAAGAAAAATTACTCTAAAATACAGAAGTGTATACTATCAGAAGATAAATTAAGTTTAATAAGGACAGGTTTATTCGATTCTCCTATTTTAAAATAGAGAAATCATTTATTCATTGAATAAGAGAATTTTATAAATAAAACTAAATTCCAGACAT
>JARGGF010000255.1 GCA_029210905.1 Bacteroidales bacterium
TGGAACGCTTACATTTACTTAATCGATTGAGCAGAACTTTTCTCATGAGTGTTAACGAATAATCGCTCAATTTGGGTGATAATCAAATTACCATCAAATTGGCCTTATTTGATATATAAATATTTTCATTTGTTCCCTAATGGTCAAATGGAACATTCATAATTTTCATTATGTTTTGTGATTTTTGAATCATGATTATTTCATCTGCTAAAAAATAAATAAAAAAAGAGGCATCAATTTCTCAAAATAAGCCATGCAATTTTTCCTCAAAAACTAAAATAAATTTGCAAAAATAAAAACATACGCCTATGGCCAAAAAAACACTTGTCAAAAAAAGAGATTATTTCCATAGAATTTTAAAAAGTTTACAAGTCTTGCTAAAGCTAGTTAAATTAAACCATTTCGGAAAATTAAGATATTGGGCTAAAAAAATATTGGTCAAATAAATTAATTTAAATGCAAAATAACTACCTGCGAAAAAGATATAACATTAACTTTACGTTTTAATAATATTTTTTAAATTTTCAACAATGAATAAAGGAACAGTAAAATTTTTTAATGAATCAAAAGGATTCGGATTTATTAGTGATGAAAACACCAATAAAGAATACTTTGTGCACATTTCCGGACTAATCGACTCAATACATGAAGGTGATCATGTAGAATTTGAATTGCAAGAGGGCAAAAAAGGATTAAATGCAGTTAATGTTAAAGTAATTTAATATACATATTGTTTAATTTTAGCCATAAGCCTTTCTATATGAGAGGCTTTTTTTATGACCTCCAGCACCAGGCCCAACTTACTGATTAATCAATATCAAATCGTCTTTTTAGAATTGTTATCAGGTAATTAAAATGTTTTTCATTCCTGGTTTCAACTTGAATTTGAAAATTAAAAGCTTCAGAAGTTTCTGCTTTTAGGTAAACAGCTGCAGCTTTTTTCCTAATGCGCCATGGTGAATTAATCAACAGATTCAATAATATTTCTCTGGTTTTTTCCACTGAATATTTTTTCGGGACATTAAGCAGGTATTGATTTTGATTGAAAGAACCACCTACAGATTTTTGTGAAATAACTTCATTGCTTAAGCGGGAATAAGGAATTTTTACCAGCTTCCCATCATTTGAATAGATTGAAACATGTGTCAAAAGCAACTCATTTAGCTTTCCCGAAATTTGACCAAATTGGACGATATCCCCGGGGAGGTATTCATTTTGCAATTTAAAGGCAATACCAGCCATTAAATCTTTTACAAAAAACCAGCTGATTGAAGCAAACACCAATGCTATCAATGCAAAAATAATAAAGTTATAATACGGCTTTTCACCAAACAAAAAATTTACGCCCCAGAATATTACTATTATCCAAACCAATAGTGATAAAACAGGCTCCAATACATGCAATTTTTTACCAAACTGGCTGCTTTCCTTTATTCGCCTAATAATCAGACTAGTATACCTCAAGGCAATAGAAATAAAAAGAAGTACTGCTGCAAAAGTTAAAAATTTCATAATTTGAAAATTATCAGTTCATTGATACCTAAAAAACAGATTGTGTAATTTCACCTTTGTAAATTGAGCTGACAAATAAAAAACCTATCCAATTTACACCAATTACATAATGGGTTATGTCAATTTTTTTACTTTCACCCATTAAGCAAAGGATTAAAAAGTCACAAAAAACATTTCCTTTTTCTAATATACCAATGTATAGCTGAAAACATGTCATTCTATCAGAGGCAAATTTAACAAACAATTCCTTAATTCTAACATGTTGAATTTTAGCAGCATTTATACTAATCTGGAAATTGTATAGCCGTATTCCAGGAATATCGCATGATTAAAAAAAGAATTTGTATTTTTATGCACAAAATCAATGTTTTAATATCAGCTATATGACGCTAATTCATTCAATTATTTCGTGGGCAACTATAAAAAGAATGAACCAAATTGAATTATTCGAAAAATATCCAATGGATGTCCAGCAAGAACAACTTTTTAATTTGGTGCAAACCGCAAAAAATACTGAATGGGGAAGCAAATTTGGTTACAGTTCTATCAGTAGCATGCAGAAGTTTAGCGAGAGGGTACCCATAAATACCTATTCTGGCTTTATTCCATATATCGACAGAATAAGGATGGGCGAACAGAATATTCTGTGGCCAAGTGATATAAAATGGTTTGCAAAATCATCCGGAACTACAGCTAATAAAAGCAAATACATACCTGTAAGCAAAGAATCACTTGAAGATTGCCATTTCAGAGGAGGCAAAGACATTATTGTACTGTACACCACCAATTTTCCTGGTGAAAGTTTGTTTACAGGCAAAGCGCTTGCTATTGGAGGAAGTCAACAAATAAATAAATACAAAAACGAGCTGTATTATGGCGATTTATCTGCCGTATTAATGGAAAATCTTCCGCTTTGGGTGCGATTGCTTAAAATTCCTGATAAAAAAATTGCCCTCATGGAAGAATGGGAGCAAAAAATTGAACTCATGGCACAAGCCACAGTTAATGAAAATGTTACAAACATATCGGGTGTTCCCTCCTGGACTCTGGTATTAATAAAAAGAATTCTTGAAATTGCAGGAAAAAAATCCTTACACGATGTTTGGCCAAACCTGGAGCTTTTTGTACATGGCGGAGTCAGTTTTACCCCTTATCGTGAACAATTTAATTCCATTTTAGACAAAACTAAAATGAACTATCTGGAAACCTATAATGCTTCTGAAGGTTTTTTTGCCATCCAGGATTTACCTGATACCGATAGCATGTTGCTAATGCTCGATTATGGAGTATATTATGAATTTGTGCCCACTGAGGAGCTTGGTTCCGAATTCCCGAAAGCGCTTACCCTTGATGAAGTGGAACTGGAAAAAAATTATGCCATTGTAATCTCAACAAACGGAGGTTTATGGAGATATATGATTGGTGATACTGTTAAATTTACCTCTAAACATCCTTTTAGGATTAAAATAACAGGACGTACAAAACATTTTATTAATGCCTTTGGTGAAGAGTTGATAATTGACAATGCCGAAGTGGCTATTAAAAACGCCTGCCAAAGAACAGGAGCCGAAGTGCGAGAATATACCGCAGCACCTATTTATATGAATGAAAAAAGAAATGGTGGACATCAGTGGATATTTGAATTTACAAAAATGCCCGATAATCTCGAACATTTTGTTGAAATACTTGATACCACCTTAAAATCAGTAAACTCTGATTATGAGGCCAAACGTTACAAGAACATTTCACTGGCCTATCCTACTGTTGAAATTGCAAGGGAAAATTTGTTTTATGATTGGTTAAAGGAGCGTGGCAGGCTTGGTGGACAGAATAAAGTTCCACGCCTGGCAAATAATCGTGATTTTATTGATAGGTTGTTGGAGATGAATAAGATGTAATCATATTAAAAGTGATTTAAATTAGGGCGATCCCTATTTTCTGGAGGCATGGAATTTTTCAACCAATTGATTAAAACTAAGCAGCTGTTCCGAACTAATGGCACTGCTATTTTTTAACAGCATTGCTGCACTTATTATTCTTTGGATTAATTTTTCATTTACTCCGGTTTTCTCTGCTATTCGTCCGGTTTCAGGAACTTCTCCCGGCTCAATATGGATATAATACTTTTCACGCAAAAAATCGAGCCAATAGCTGTATTTTTTCAAAGCTATGTCCTTATGATTCTTGCCGCTTAAATATAAGTTACCAAGGGTTTTGGCAAATTCGAGCGAATTATTTTCCGGGGGGACGATTATTGGGATAATACGCTGTTTCCTTTTTGAACTAAAAAATAAGAAAACCAAAGCTAAGAACAAGATTAAATACCATGCGGCCCTCAAAGCCTCCTGGCTAAGGATGTAACTTAGCGGGCTTGAAGAAACTTTGCCGGGTTTAAAATTTTCATCCCAGATAATGTTTGCATTATCCAGATAACTAAGTGATTTAAAGGCATAATCTGCATTATTTTCAAACAGTAAGTTGTAATTGGTAAATGCATATGGTTGGTTGTGAATAAAAAATTCGCCCATGCCAAATTTTTGTCTGAAATAGTTCACCTTCCCTGTATCAAGTATTGCAATGGCTTTGGATTGTTCATAATTTACTGAGTCAAAATAAAAATTATAAAAACCCGATTTAATCCAGTATGCTGAATCACTTTGCAAGTGTCTGTTTAAAAAATTATAGGGCAGGCTGTCTCCCTTGATAAAATTACTTATAAAAGGCCGGTTGGTAAAATTTAAGGTATCCATAAATTTTTCACCAAAAACACTTGAAGCAATGAAGGCTTTGTTACAGAGGGAAACAAAATTTAATAATGCTTCAAGCGTAACACTTTTGGGATCAAATTCATTAGTAATAACAATATAACTGGTGTTTGAGAACTCGTTAGCAGTAAAAGTCTGGTAAAGAGATTTTTCATTCTTTTCGATCTTACTTTTTGGAAAAATATCAGGCAGTAAATCGTACATGATATAGCTGCCATAAGGTATTTTATCGTGCTGCCTGAAACTTGGGCGCCAGTCAGGAGGCTTGGGTGCCATGTATTCGAAAACCACCAGCAGGGTGAACAAAACGAACAAAATAATGATGTGTTTATTTTTTTTCACTTGTTCCCCGGTTTATTTATTGTTTATATTTTGTAAGACCTCATTAAAACCAAGTTGCCATCTGATAAATTGGGTTTCGCTTACTTCAAAGTTACCGTACCACGAGTATTCATATATACCTGAAAGCTTAATAAAATCGTCGAGAACAGACTTCGACTGTAACTCGCGCTGATAATCACGGTTTGTTTTTCCTGGCTGCCAATAGATTAGCTCCACAGCATCAAGTTTCTTAAGCAAGATTAAATAGTAGAACCGGATAGCATGTCTGAATTTTTTGTCATGTATGGATTCCCTGAGTTTTTTATCCAGATCAATTTGATGAATATCCTCCTCGAAATAGTCAAAACCATTTGCACTAACGGATTTTTTGTTGCTTGAAAATATGCCGGATAAGTTGCCCCCAGCAATCTTATAAATAATAAACGCAACAACCAGGAAGATAAGCAGGTACCTTATAAAAGGAGCTATTCCTTTGTCGCTAAAAAACATTGCCAATATTTTATTGAACCAATACCAAAACAAGGACCAAAAATCAAAACCTGATTTTTCAATCATCATGTAATTAAAGGCATTGTCGTTTCTGAAATCATCGATTTTTTTTTCAGGTACGGGTTGTACTTTTATTATACTCTGGTCATTTACTACAGATTGTGTTTCTGCATCAGATAAGGCGCTCTGTGCAATACAAAGATCAGTTCCTGCTGGTAGCAGAAATAGCGCCAGCATGAATAATTTAAAATATTTTAATAATCTGATATTCAATTTCTTTTAAAATCCGAAACCGGAATCCTCTTTTTCGTTGGGTTGATTAATCTGATTTATTTTATTGATAAGGTTAGGGCTTTCCTTTTTCTCCACCTGACTGTGATAATGCATGGCCATGGTAGTATAAGGAATACAGTATAACAGAGAAGAACCAAAAGTAGCAATAACTGTTGAAATAGTAAGTAAAACAGAATAAGTTGATGACATGCCCATATCACCACCACTTGCCGAAGTAAAGGTAAAAAACATGCTTAAAACCATTTGAGGAATTATAAAAATATAACTACCAAAGCCGGCAATAAGACTTGAGACAAAACCAACTCCCAGCGTAAACCAAAAATAATCCTTAACAAGGCTAGTGCTGCGCTCCATTCCCTGACCAACGCCCATATTGCCAAAAACAATAGCCGGAACAACCAGTGAAAAGATGACAAACAGATAAATCCCTGGCGCAATGCAGAATATGAACCCAACACCAACAATAAGACCTACTAGTATCATAGCCCCCAGTATTGGAAAAAATTTCTGTAACATCAGTTTCCAAACATCCTCGGGTGAAAACTCATCCGGCCCCTTGTGGATATATAAATCAATGTAAGAATAAACTCCTCCAATCATAAATACATAACTACACAGGCTTCCTATTATTAAAATGAAATACCTATAATCAAATATTTTATTAAAAACCTCCTGGGGATCATTACTCTTGAAATCAAACATTCCTCCAAAAACCTCAGATTGATACCATCCGGAAACCAGACCGGTGATTAATAAAAAAGGGCCAACATAAGTAAGCAAAACCTTCATTAATGGTTTAAATTCAATTTTAAGAAATTCAAAAGTATCAGATAACAGGTCGCCAAAATCGCGGGCTTTTTTAAAGTTTATTACTTTTCTTTCCATGTAGTTTTTTTTACAGGTTTTTTATCAATGATTTTTATTATAAATTTTGTCCAAAAATTATTCTTTTGCTGATTATATTGTAAGGCCAATTTTACAGGATAAATAAAGAAATACCAAATAATAAAAGCAAGTTCTGTTAAAATAATTGCAAGTCGAACAAAATCAGGAGCTTCGGTATGCCTCGTTACGTAGCCCTCCAGAAATGCCGCTACAATAAAAATTGGTAAAATGCCAATAATAAATTTAATCCCTGTTTTTACGCCTTTCGAAAAAGAATGTATCCTTGTATAAGTATTTGGAAACAACATGGAACTGCCTAATATTAAGCCAGATGCACCAGCAACAATGATTACAAATATTTCTAGTGTCCCGTGTATCCAGATTGTTAATGCCGACTCT
>JARGGF010000256.1 GCA_029210905.1 Bacteroidales bacterium
CAATGGTAAAAATTCTTCGTTTTTACTACTGAATTTTTTTATTTCAATTTTTGATTTCTCAAGTTTATCAATTTCTTTATATATTTCTATTAATTTTTGGTTATTTATAGCTCTAAAATACTTACCATCAGTTATTTGTGATATTTCTTTTAAAGTTTTCTCGTCAATTTTTACCTCCTGGTTCTGATACTGAATGCCAAACATGGTTTGAACAGGGTAGGGGGCATAACCATTTCGCCCAACACCAACAGTGTATACCCTTATACCAAATTTTTTAGCAATTTGTGCAGCAGTCAGGGGAGATATTGATCCCCGGTTATTTACCCCATCAGTGAGTAGAATAATCACTTTGCTTTCTGCTTTACTGTCTTTTAATCGGTTTATTGAAGTTGCTAATCCCATTCCAATGGCTGTGCCATCTTCAATCATGCCTTGTTTAATTTCCTGAAAAAGGTTAATTAATACAGCATGGTCTGTTGTAAGTGGGCATTGTGTAAAACTTTCGCCACTAAAAATTACCAGGCCAATCCTGTCATTATCGCGTCCTGAAATAAACTCAACCGCAACGTCCTTTGAGGCTTCGAGTCTGTCAGGTTTAAAGTCGCGGGCCAACATACTACTTGATATGTCCAGGGCTATCACAATGTCAATTCCCTCAGTCGTTTTATCTTCCCAGTTATTGGTAGATTGCGGCCTGGCTAAAATGACAATTAGTAAAGCAAGGGCTATCATTCTAAATCCAAACAGGATATGTCTTAAAAAATGTTTGTAAGTATATGGTGTTGACTTAAAAGCGCGCAAACTTGATATTTGAATGGATGAGTGTCCTTGCTCATCTTTCAATATATACCAGACCACCATTGGGATAATTATAATTAGCCCGTATAAAAATTCTGGATTTGCAAATACTATTTTTCCCATTATCTATTTCAGAATTTTTTATTAGTTTGGTTTTCAATTTCAAGATTTCCTGTAATTACTTGATTATCATCTAAATGTTGTGTATCTGAACTTTGAACTTTTTCTATAAGTTTCGTTTTCTCAACCAAGTGATAGCTATTTTTAAGACAAACATCATTTTCATCTGGCAAAGGTTTATACTTTGCAAATTTTGCTAAATCTGCCAATGAAAGCGTTTGTTTTAGTTTTTCGAATAAATCACTATCCAAAATATTGTCAGTTTTGATTGATTCAAGAAGCTCATAGCTGGTGCGTTCAAATGTTGGTATTTGAAAGCGATCTTCAAGATATTGTCTTATTATTTCTGTTAATTCAGAATAATAAGCTTTTACTTTATCAGCCTGCCACAGTTTTTTTGCTTTCAGTTCATCAAGTGCCTTCAAAGCAATAATATGTGCAGGTTCTTTTGGTTTTTCAGGTAGTTTTATAAAAGGCTTATTGGCAGCTTTTCTTACAAAATAAATTATCAAAATCCCTATTATCAGCAGGACGCCTAAAACGATTAAAATAATTTTGTAATATCGCTGAAAAAACTCTTTAAAGGTAAAAGGTGTATTAATAGGATCTTTGACATCAAAAATCTGTAAAACTTGTGATGTATCAATTTTGGCTCTTAAAGTTGAATCAACATCAACATCTTTAACACTTAAAATTAATGAATTGGAATAAATTGTATCCTTACCAAAACGAAAGGCAAATGGAGGAATTTTAAATATACTATCCTCAAATGCTGTAATTAGTATTTTTTGACTGGTCAGCAACCTTTCGCCAATAACCTGGGTATCGATGTGTGATTTTTCAATTACCTCGATTCCTTTAATTATAGTATCCTTTATGTCCGGAAATAGTACAATAGCATTTTTAGCTTGATCAATTCGTAAATCGAGCCAAACCTGATCGCCCAGTTCTATAGCAAATGAATCAAGTTTAGCTTCCACTTTTATTTCTTGCGCCTGTATCTGTCCAAAAGGTATTATTCCCGACAGCACAAATAATATAGAAAACTTAGTTTTAAAATCCATAGATATTATAATACTTTTTGTTAAGATAGTTAACCAAATTTTTTGTATTTAATTAACAGATATTCAGGAACTTTTCAATAATACGAAACATATTCTTGTTAGGTGTAAACAAGTTCCAATTTAGCGTTGTTTAAAAAGCAGGCGAAGTGGTTTTACATAATCTTCACCTGTACTTATTCTGGCATTATCCACACCAGCACGCGTAAATATATCCTTTAATTCTTGGTTGGCTTTATTCCAGGTTTCTTTATATTGTTTCCTAGTACTGTTACTTGAAGTATCTATCCACATAAACTGGTTGCTTTCTGCATCCCTAAGTTTAACTAATCCTACATTTGGAAGCTCAGATTCGCGGATATCATAAACATGAAGTGCAATAACATCGTGTTTATAATTTGCGATTCTTAAGGCATTACTAAATCCTGAATCAATAAAATCGGATATTATAAATGAAGTAGTTTTCTTTTTTTGAACATTTGTTAAATACCTAAGGGCTTCAGCAATATTGGTTCCTTTGCTTTCAGGCCTTAAGTCAATTAACTCCCTGATTATATGCAGGATATGCTTACGGCCTTTTTTTGGTGGAATGTATTTTTCAATTTTATCGCTAAAGAAAATTACTCCAATTTTATCATTATTCTGAATGGCAGAAAATGAAATTACAGCAGAAATTTCAGTTATTAACTCACGTTTCAGCTGTTTTTGTGTACCAAATTCTTTTGAGTCGCTTAAATCAACCAACAGCATTACTGTAAGTTCTCTTTCCTCTTCAAAGATTTTAATATATGGATGATTGAACCTGGCGGTTACATTCCAGTCAATATTTCTGATATCATCACCGTACTGATATTCACGTACTTCACTGAAAGCCATACCACGGCCTTTAAATGCACTATGGTATTCTCCGGCAAAGATATGGTTTGACAATCCCCGGGTTTTTATCTCAATCTTTCTAACCTTCTTTAAAAGTTCTGAGGTTTCCACCTTGATATAAATTAGTTATTTGTTAATAGAAATTGGAATTAAGTTTTAATAGGAGTTCTATTCCATTTTTTTGTAATTAATATTTACTATGGAACTTCCACTGTATTAAGTATCTCACTGATAATGTCTTCCTGGCTTATATTTTCAGCTTCTGCCTCATACGTAAGCCCAATACGGTGCCTTAAAACATCGTGGCAAACTGCTCTTACGTCCTCAGGAATTACATATCCGCGCCTTTTTATAAATGCATAGGCTTTTGATGCTAAGGCAAGATTGATACTTGCTCTTGGTGAACCTCCAAAACTTATCAGGTTTTTAAACTTGTCTAAATGGTAATCTTGTGGATTTCTGGTGGCGAAAACAATATCAAGAATATATCGTTCAATTTTTTCATCCATATAAACTTCCCGAACTACATCTCGCACTTTTAAAATTTCCTCCGCCTTAAGCACTTTATTAGCAGTAGGGAAAGTTTTAGCAAGATTTTCGCGCATAATTAATTTTTCTTCTTCGAACTTCGGATAATTGATAATTACTTTCAGCATAAATCTGTCTACCTGCGCTTCTGGCAAAGGATATGTACCTTCCTGTTCAATAGGATTTTGTGTTGCAAGTACCAGAAAAGGTTCTTCCAGTTTAAAAGTTTCTGAACCTATGGTAACTTGTTTTTCCTGCATGGATTCTAAAAGGGCACTCTGTACCTTGGCAGGTGAGCGGTTTATCTCATCGGCCAGGATAAAATTTGAAAATATAGGGCCTTTTTTTACAATAAACTCCTCTTGTTTCTGACTATAAATCATGGTACCGAGCAAATCCGCCGGCAGCAAATCTGGTGTAAACTGAATTCTACTGAATTTTGCATCAATGGTAGTTGCCAAAGTGTTTATTGCCAGCGTTTTGGCTAATCCTGGTACTCCTTCAAGCAGGATGTGTCCTTTGGATAAAAGGCCAATTAACAAGCTTTCGACCAAATGCTGTTGGCCAACTATTACCTTGTTCATTTCCAGAGTAATAAGATCTAAAATGGAACTTTCTTTTTGAATACGTTCGTTTAACTCTCTAATGTCAACTGTCTGATTCATAGCTTTATATACAATTTATAATGGTTCTGTTTCTTGCAGAGCAAATGTATTAATAGTGACTACCAATTCCAAAGGCTTTAAGAAAAATTAGATCGGAAATTAACACTTTTTAACTAAGCTCCTTCTCGTATTTGAATTCAGCATTACTTTGTGATGCTAGTCTGGTATAGGGTTTAGATTTATTCTTACACGAGATTGGTGAAATAAAAAAAGCTTCGGCTGAAACACCGAAGCTTTTTTTTAGTTAAAAATATAAAATATTATTTCATTCCTTTGTCTGTAATTGTAGCTATTTTACCATCTGCCCAGCAAATATCATACATTCTTGTAGTAATGCCAGCAGTAAATTCAACTGAGTAGCAATCGCCATTTTTAGCTGTAACAACAGGGTCTTTTAAATCATACATGCCCATATCATCAGCTTGAATGTCTTCGGTGCTGCCAAATTTTTCAAGTGCAGCTGTTACATCATCAGATGTTCCTTTAATCATGCCAACAAATTCAGTCATTTCAGGTGATAGTTCAACTGCTGGTGTACCGCCGCCACAACTTGATAATGCAAAAAAAGCTGCCAGGATAACAAATAATGATAAGATCGATTTTTTCATTGCAAATAAATTTTAGTTAATAATAAGTCAAATTTAATTGGTATTTTATGAAATCCAAAAGAATTACCATTGTTTTTTTGGATTTTAGATGTTATCATCATTAAATTTTAAGCGTTTCACCTTCTGATTTAGCAATTACAACAGCCCCGCAACTATCGCTCCAGACATTAACAGAGGTGCGAAACATATCCAGAAGCCTGTCTACAGGCAATATTAAAGCAACTCCTTCGAGGGGAAGTCCAACGGCGGTTAAAATAATTGTCATCATAATTAAGCCTGCCATGGGTATGCCTGCTGCTCCAATGGATGCAAGCAGAGCTGTTGCAACTACTATAATTGTTTCAACAACAGTTAGTTCAATCCCATATGCCTGGGCAATAAAAAAAACTGCAACCAACTCATAAAGTGCCGTGCCGTCCATGTTTATGGTAGCACCCAGAGGAAGCGTAAAACTTGATATTTTATTAGAGACTCCACTATTCTGGTTTACAGAACTCATGGTTAAAGACAGTGTAGCACTTGATGAGGAGGTTGAAAATGCTGTTAACAAAGCACTGCGCATTGCTTTAAAATGTAACCAGGGATTTCCTTTAAATCCAATTTTAACAATAAGTGGTAAGGTTATCACCGAATGAAAGGTAAGCGAAATTAGTACTGTTAACATATATTTACCAAGACTTTTAGCAAGTGAAGCCAAATCAGGAGTTTCGGCAACAACTACAGCAACAATTCCAAAAAGGCCTAATGGAGTAAAGCGAATAATGAAATTTGTTAACTTCATCATTACCTCAAATGCCGAATTGAAAAAGTTTAAAAGGAAAAGCCTGTATTTATCAGCAACTTTAGTGATAAAAAATCCAAAGAAAATTGAAAAGAAAATGATGGATAGCATGTGTCCCTCAGCAAAAGATTTAAAAATATTGGTTGGAACAATATTCATTAGTGTATCACTGAAAGAAAGGCTTCCAAAATCAATATCCTCAGAAGGACTCATAAAGCCAATTTCGGTTCCTACACCAGGCTTAATCAAATTTACAAAAACCAGTCCTACTAATATAGCTAATGTACTGGTAATCAAATAATAAAACATTGTTTTTATGCCAAGTCGGCCTAAATTATCAGCATCACCGATATTGGCTACTCCCGAAATGATTGAAGTTAAAATCAGAGGGACAATTATCATTTTTAGCGCCCGCATAAACAGGTCCCCCATCCAGCTAACGTATGGTAAATAAGCATTATAGCGGGCTTGTTTTAGAATTGTTTGATTATATCGGTGGTAATATTCCGGACCCAGTATAGGTTTAATACGCTTCAAAAATTTTGTTTCAGTTTCCTCAAATTCTTTCTTCTCAGAATTGATTGTTTGGATAAGTTCAGGTGGTAATTTTTGTTGCTGTAACTGTGTTATTGTTTTATCAGTTATTTTATAGGTGGTTGGGAAAACGCTTCCAAAAATAACACCCAGGATAAGTCCTATAAGTATTTGCCAGTGTAGTTCAAGTTTCATAATCTGTGCACGCTGAAATTTGTTTAAGAGGCGTAAACATACAAATTTTTTTGTAACAAGAACAGAAAACTTGACTAATTGAAAGCAAAAAAAAGGGAAGACTTAAGCCTTCCCTTCTTTACTTTATATACTTAAACCTATTCTGAAACTACTTCAAAAGTAATTTCTGCTTTTATTTCCCGGTGTAATCTAACAGTTGCAGTGTAAGAACCTACTTCTTTTACAGCATCTTCATTAATGGTAATTTTTCTGCGATCAATATCGAAACCTTTGCTAATCAATTCATCAGCAATTTGAATGGTATTAACAGAACCGAATATTTTACCGGTAGAACTGGTTTTTGCACCAATAGTTATTTTTACATCTTTCAGCTTTTCGGCCAGTACAAGCGCATCATTTTTGATTTTTTCTTCTTTATGTGCCCTTTGCCTTAAATTTTCAGCGTGAACTTTTTTTGCGGTCTTAGTTGCAAGAATTGCATAACCTTGAGGTATCAGATAATTTCTACCATAGCCATTT
>JARGGF010000257.1 GCA_029210905.1 Bacteroidales bacterium
CCATAGCTTGTGTCAAAGAACTTGTCAGTTTTTCAGGATTAGATGCTACAATTTCTAAATCTGAAATCTTATTTGTATTTTTATAGTGTTGCATATTTCTCTAATTTGTTGTTTTATTTGTTAACTGCTTTAAAATTAACAAATTACTTTGAAATATGCAACTTTTCCACAATGTTTATTCAGCTGATAATCAAGACATTAAACATATTTTGCAAAATTGTTAATGTGCTCATATTCAATATTATAGATTCTCCGAAACTTAAGTTAACAATTAACAATTAACAATTAACAATTAACCTAATTAATTATACTTCGCATGAGCTAAAGGTTCATGAACTTGTTCATATCTGTGAAAATCATTACAATACGAAAAGATTTGTTTGAAAACAAAACTTTTGTAAGATCCGTGAAAACTTAGCGCAGCGATCTCAACGAAGTTAATCAGGTAAAACTTGTCCGACAGTTGGCGGATCCTTGTCACTTGTGCTGAACCTGTCGAAGCATCCGTGTTCCAATTTGAATACATCGTAGATGTTAATGAACGGCGTAAGCCCTGCGCCACCGCTAAAGCTATAGGCGACACGCGGTCAACGAAGTTAATAATACAGGTTTACATACAACCATTTACTAAATTTTTAAATCTTAAAAAATTCTCCAGTATCAAAATGATGGACAAGAGCACTGATTTATGAAACCGCACCACATTCAAAATCAAACACTTCCCTTAATTGTTAAATATTGTTAATAAGCTGTTTGTATTCTCTCTCTAAAATCCTTTGATGCTATTGGAATAATACTTATTTTCGGTGTCCATTTTCTATAAATTTTTATGAATTTGTTATACCATTTTGGTCTACGACTTTTCAAATTCTTACTGATGGTGGCATCGCCTTTTAATACCAAGGCTAAACTGTGGCTGGCAGGCAGAAAAGGAATATTTAAAAATATAAGGGCCGCCTTAAAAGAAAATGAAAAAAGAATATGGATACATGCCGCATCATTGGGCGAGTTTGAGCAAGGCCGCCCGGTGATTGAAGCCTTAAAAAAAGGCAACGCCAAACTAAAAATTGTACTTACTTTTTTTTCCCCTTCGGGTTACGAAATACAAAAGAACTATGAATTTGCCGATTATGTATTTTACCTTCCGATAGATACAGCGGGAAATGCAAAAAAATTCATCAACTTAATAAAACCTGATTTTGCAGTTTTTATAAAATACGAATTTTGGTTCAATTATCTTAACACGCTAAAAAAACAAAACATTCCCACCTACCTGATCTCCTCCATATTTAGAAAAGACCAGGTTTTTTTTCGGAGTTATGGCAATTGGTATCGTAAAATGCTAAAAACATTTAATTGGTTTTTTGTGCAAAATGAAGAATCGAAAAACTTATTGCAAAATCTTGGATACAAAAACATTACGGTTTCCGGCGATACCCGTTTTGACAGGGTATACCAGATTGCCACTAACGCAAAAACCTTCCCATTAATTAAAAAATTTGTTCAAAATCAGTTTACCATTGTTCTGGGAAGCAGCTGGAAGGCTGATGAAGAAATATTGTTTGATTTTATTAACAGCGATGCCAACAAAATAAAATATATCATTGCCCCACACGAAATACACGAAACAAATATTCAAAGGCTTGCAGGCATGCTGAAAAAGAAAATTGTACGCTATTCAAAGCTTGATGGAAATAATGCAGAAAATGCTGATATACTGATAATTGACAACATCGGGATACTTTCTTCAGTATATCAGTACGGGCATGTAGCTTACATTGGTGGCGGTTTTGGATCGGGCATACATAATATACTTGAGGCAGCCACTTTCGGACTGCCTACATTATTTGGTCCCAACTATAAAAAGTTTCAGGAAGCCATTGATTTAATTGATTTGGGCGGTGCTTTTGAGGTAAATGGCAAAGCAAATGCAACAGAAATACTTCATAAAATGTATCTTGATACAAAATATTATCAAAGTGCCAGTAATATTTGTAAAAAATACATTGAAACCAAAAGAGGGGCCTGCGAAACCATTACCAATTATCTGCTAAAAGAAGTTACAAACGAATTGACATAAATTTAATATTAACTTAAAGACGAAAGGATTAAAAACAACAACAAAAAGCGCTAATATTGCGCTCTGAATTAATTTTTAAACATTGAACATATTTGTTAATCAAACGAAAATTATTTTTATGAAAAAAAAATTATTTACACTCTTATTTACAGCCACTATGTTATTGGGGGCAGTAAATGTATTTGGTCAGGGATCTACTACTTCTGCCTTAAATGGGCGTGTTGTTAGTGGAAATGAGGCCTTGACAGGAGCAACTGTAGTTGCTGTGCACACTCCTACAGGAGCCCAATATGGTACTATTGCCGACGAAAAGGGTTTTTACAGAATCCCTAATATGGCAGTTGGTGGACCTTACACCGTAACAATTTCATTTGTAGGTTACCAAACTTACTCTCAGGAAGGTATCTATCTTTCATTAGGTCAGACTTATAAAATTGATGCCGACCTAAAAGCATCTGATGTACAACTAGAAGATGTGGTTGTAATTGCCCTGGCAAATGATGTTTTTGATGGTAACAGGACAGGCGCTCAAACAACGGTTGGAACAGACCAAATTGATGTATTACCAACAGTTGGAAGAAATATTAGTGATTTTGCTCGTTTAACTCCTCAGGTAACAGTTACAGATTTAGGTGGAATGACCTTTGCCGGAATTAACAATCGCTACAATTCAATTTCAATTGATGGTGCTGTTAATAACGATGTTTTTGGTCTTTCTAATCAAGGAACAAACGGTGGACAAACCGGAGGTACACCCATTAGCATGGATGCCATTAAAGAATTTCAAATTGTTTTAGCTCCTTTTGATGTGAGACAGGGCGGTTTTGCCGGTGCAGGTGTGAATGCTGTAACTCGCAGTGGTTCAAATGTTTTTGATGGCTCTGCCTACTATTTTTTTCGTAATGAAGATATCTCAGGAAGAACTCCAACTGATGACCCTGAAACAGAGAGAAAATTACTTGAACCATTTACTTCTAAAACATATGGTGCTAGATTAGGAGGCCCAATCATTAAAGACAAGTTGTTTTTCTTTGCCAGTGCTGAAATTCAAAGGGATAACACCCCTCAACCCTTTGACTTTAATACTTATAATGGTAGTGCTACAACAACTGAACTAGATGCTCTTGTAACCAAATTAAATGGACTTGGCTATGATCCAGGTGGATTTATTGATAACAACCGGGAGCTAAAAAGCGATAAATTCTTAGTACGATTAGATTATAACTTGAATAGAATTCATAAATTAACTTTAAGACATTCATACACGAAAAGTGAATCTTTTAGACCATCAAGGTCAACCAATTCTAGTATTAACTTTTATAACGGTGGTGTATCTTTTCCAAGTGTGACCAATTCAACTGCTCTTGAACTAAAGAGCAACTTTAACAAAAGTTCAAATAACTTAATAATTGGCTATACTACTGTTAGAGATGACAGGGATCCAATGGGTTCTAATTTTCCAAGAGTACAGATTCAGAATGGCTCAGGTAGAATTTATTTTGGATCAGAGGAATACTCTACAGCCAATCAATTAGATCAAAATGTTTTTTCAATTACAGACAATTTTAGTATCTATAAAGGAAGGCATACTATTACTTTAGGTACAAATAATGAATTCTCACATTCATATAATTTATTTATCCGACAAAATTTTGGTAAATACTATTATAATAGTCTTGCCGATTTCATGAACGATGCATCTGCCTCTCGTTATGATAGATATTATTCCTTAGTGGACAATATCACAGGAGATGGTTCTAAAGCTGCTTCAGAATTTAATATGATGCAATTAGGTATCTATGCACAAGATGAATTTGAAGTTAACAGTAAATTAAAAGTAACTTACGGAATCCGTTTTGATTTGCCAATCTTTCCAACAAAACCTGAGGAAGATGTCTCATTTAACACAAATACAATACCTTTGTTAGAAGCTGCAGGCAAAGATTTGATGGGCGCAAGAGCTGGTGAAATGCCAAAATCGCAAATTATGTTCTCTCCCCGTTTTGGATTTAACTATGATATTAATGGTGATAAAACTTTCCAGGTTCGTGGAGGTATAGGTATTTTTACAAGTCGTATTCCTTTGGTATGGCCAGGAGGGGCATATAATAATAATGGTCTAACAGTTGGTGGTTGGTCGCAACGCTCTGGAGTTATTGATTTCAGATCAGATTGGAACAATCAATACGTTCGTGAAGATTTTGGTGGAACCATTGCAATTCCTTCAGGCCAAATGGATTTATTTGCTGAAGATTTTAAACTTCCACAAATATTCAGGGCATCTTTAGCTGTTGATAAAAAACTGCCATATGGAATAGTTGGTACTATTGAAGGCCTATATTCCAAAACACTTAACAACATAGTGTATTATAATTTGAATCAAAGAAATGCAGACAGAAGACTTACAAATGGCCCGGACAATAGGCCATATTACGGAAATAGTGCAGCTATTGATGGACAGTATTCCAGAATAATGTTGGGTGCAAATACCAATCAAGGTTATTCTTATGAAATAACCTTTCAACTGCAAAAACAATTTGACAAAGGTCTAACTTTTAGCGGTGCATACACTTTTGGCAGATCTATGGTACTTAATGATGCAACCTCATCACAAAACTCATCTCAATGGAGATATATGGAAACTGTTAATGGTCTGAATCAATTGGATCTTTCTTATTCTGACTTTGACAGAGGTTCTCGTGTTATAGGTTTTGCTTCTTATAAATTTGATTATCTAAACTTTGGTTCTACAACTATTAGTTTATTCTACAATGGACAAGATGGAAAACGTTTTTCATATGTTTATAATGATAACAATGGAAGGATAAATAATGAGCGTGAAAATGCTGGTAACCTAATTTGGATACCATCAGACCAAAGTCAAATTAATTTAGTTGATATTGGTAATTCGGGCGATGCTGATTATGTTTCTGCTGCTCAACAATGGACTGATTTACAGCAATTTATTGACGATGATAAATATCTAAGCAAACATAAAGGTGAATACGCTGAACGCAATGGAGCAAGGGTACCATGGACCAATGTTTTTGACCTAAAAATTATGCAAGATTTTTACATTCAGGCAGGTGGCAAAAAACATACACTTCAATTAAGCTTTGATATATTTAACGTAGGTAATTTAATCAATAAAGATTGGGGCCGTATCTATTACGCTTCATATGATACGAATACATTGATTGATTTTGTTGGATTTGAAGCTGATGGAACAACTCCTCAGTTTAATTTCGAGAAACCAAGAACAAAATTTAATATTGATGATTCCGGATTAAATAGTTCAAGATGGCAAGCTCAATTTGGTGTTAGATATATTTTCTAAACCAAAAAATAAATCATTTTAAAAAGGGAAGCCCACCAGCTTCCCTTTTTTTATTCCTTTTTCTCCATAATAATTACACCTGCTTTTTGAAAACTATCTCCTGTGGATGGCAAATTATATAAAGTTGAGCTACAAAAATGTTATATAACACCCTCCATTTTTAACATTTTTTTGCAAATGCAAAAAATAATTTCCATATTGCAGCCGTTTGAAATGCAAAAAAACCATATTACACTAAATAGTAAAATCTATTATTCTTATTACTACTCTGGTAAATTAGTAGTAAAATTGATTTTTCTGCTTTTTTACCCCGAACCCTAAAGGGAGAAAGCAGAAAAATCAAACTGACTCCCTTCAGGATTGGGGTAAATCAGTTTGATTTTTCGTTTTTCAGCTCAATTTACCAAAGTAGAATTATATAGATTAATTATTTCGAAAACAACACATTACCGGGTGTAATAATAATTAAAACAAAATATTATCTTAACCTAACTTTATGTATCTCAAGCATTTAAAACCTGCCTTTTTGGCGTTGGGCTTTGCCTTATGCTTTTCTTTTCAATCTCTTGCACAGCAAAATAAAACCCTGGCCCAGCTGGTTAATGAAACCATGGACTTGCGCCGCCAAAACAATTACTGGAAAGGCCTAAGCCCATTCCGCAGCTTCATCAAAGACTCGGCACAGGCTATGATCAATGCCTTTGCGCCTTATACTAATGATAGTCTGGAAAACATCCGCTCCCTGGCCTACAGCGCCATTGCTGTTTCAGGGCAAAAAAGTAATGTACTGACCGTCAGGCAACAAGCCGTTGATATATTAACCACCGGCTGTCGCGATAAGGAAGCATCGCTGCGCAAAAATATTGCAGGTCAATTGGAAAATTTCCTGAAAAATGACTTTACTGCCGCATCCATACAAAAATTAACCTCCTTGCTCAATTTGGAGGAGACCTATTTTAGCAATACCATAAAACTCATAGGTTTTCTCGACCTGAAAGATCAAATCCCGGTGTTAAAAACCATGCTTGATTCAGGCCTGGTAAAAAACCGCACCCAAATCTGGGATGTGCACCTTACCCTTGCCCGCCTTGAAGTACCCGAAGAAATCACCTATTGCGTAGATTTTGTGCGCAAAACCGGCCTCAGCGACCAGGTAGTTTACAACCTGTTCCCCGATTTGGTCTACATCCGCGCCAAAGAAGCCACCGATTATATTATTGAGGTGCTCAACCGCGATTCAAAAGACTGTTTTTCGCCTAATC
>JARGGF010000258.1 GCA_029210905.1 Bacteroidales bacterium
GCTGCAGCAGAAACAGCACAGGATGTTTCCGTCATACAACCAATCATTACCTTCATATCCAGGGCTTTGGCAACAGTTATCATTTTGTGCGCTTCACGTAATCCGGTGCTTTTCATTAATTTTATATTAATGCCTGAATATACATCTTTGAATTTTGCAACATCTGATATTCTCTGGAAGGCTTCATCAGCCATGGTGGGTAATGGGCTGTTTTGAGTTAGCCAGGCCATATCGTCAATTTGCTCTTTTGGCATAGGTTGCTCCACAAAAATAATCCCTTTCTCTTTTAGCCAGTGTATCATATCTAAAGCGTGATTTTTATCCTTCCAGCCCTGATTAACATCAACATACAATGGAACATCAGTGATTTCACGGATGGAATTTATCATTTCCTTGTCGTTGTCACCTCCAAGCTTCGCTTTTAGCACTTTAAACATGCTTGCTTCCCTGGTTTTTAAACGAACCATTTCCGGGTTATCTATTCCTATTGTGAAAGAAGTCATAGGTGTTTTTTCCGGATTTAGGCCCCATAATTTATAAAGGGGCTGCTTCACTATTTTTCCAATTAAATCATGCAGGGCTATGTCTATTGAGGCTTTGGCAGCCCTGTTATTTGTATCAATTGCATCAACATACGATAAAATATCATCTACTCTAAAAGGATCATTAAATTGTTCAATGTTTACCTTTTTAAGAAATTGAGTCACACTTTCCTGTGATTCACCTAAATATGGAGGCATTGAAGCTTCTCCATATCCCACAATACCATCGTATTCAATTTCTGTTAACACAACCGGAGTAGTGTTTCTTGAAAAACTTGCTACGGTAAAAGTATGAATGAGCTGTAACTCATAACTCATGAAGGATAATTTCATCTTCTTACTTTTAATTACTGCCGGTGCCGAATTTAAGGAAATATTTGGAATAATTGTACTTAAGGACAATGCACCAAGTGTTTTAGCAAAGTTTCTTCGGTTGAGCATCATAACTTATTAGATATTAAGTTTTTATAAAATTCGTTATTCATTGTTTTCTCGATGGAATAGTTATTAGCATGGCCAATGACCCTTACCGTTTTTATAAACCGATTGAGATAACCGACACTATAATTTGTCCTGGTACTGTCCATGCTGTTAATTTTCACCTTGCCGGAGGCATGGATAAATTCACTATCACCAATATACATCCCAACATGTGTAACTTTTTCAGGTAATGAATCGGTAGCCCTACGACCAAAAAACAATAAATCACCCAATTCAAGATCTTTATGTTCAAATTCTCTTGTAATCTCCTGGCCATATTGAATTTGCTGTGAGGCATCTCTTTGAAGCACATATCCGTTTAAAAAATAAACAATTGAGGTAAAACCGCTACAATCAATTGCCTTTGAAGAAAATCCGCCCCACAGATAGGGAATTCCCATAAATTTTTTAGCTGTTTTTACCAATTCTGCGCCAACTGGTTGTTTATTAAAAATCACGCTTATAGGCTCCAGCTCATTAGATTTAACATAGGCAATCCTTCCATCGGGATATTGTACTTTATCAAATCCTTTCATACTTTCAACCACAGGTAAAATACAGCCAATTACCAGGTCAGTTACCGTTTGAGCTTCAACATCAGGTTCTAAATAAGAAAAGCCATACTGTTTAAGAAAGATTTTTTTATCAGCTGTCTGATAATCAATCAATTGTGCAGAGTCAATTTCCACAATATCTTCAGCATTAATCCATCCTAAATAATGATTTGGAGTTTGTACCAAATACCAACCCTTTTCTTTTTTAAATATTCGAAGTGGCGATCCGAGCAATGCCTGATTTACAATCTCTGCCTTGTGGCTGGGTTCCGCCCTGATACTTGAAACAGAATTATTTACAAGGGCATTAATGGTATTTGCTTTGTAACTTTCAGGCAGTAAAGCTACCTTGATTTCCACACCGGGATATTTTTCAGCAAATGTTTTTAATAAATCCGATTTTGCCTTTTGATCAGCTACTTCAGCCATAACACTAATTTTATCATCATTATTTTCAATAGAAATATTCCACAATTCTATTCTGGAATCAGGAACATAAATTTTCTGTAAAGAATCAATATCATTTTGAACAAGCTCTGGCAGGGAGCGCTTACCTGACCCCGAGCATGCCGAAATGAAAATAATAAAAGCAAGGACGTTTAACAGATATAATTTAGTACGCATAATAATTCTAAAATTTAATTTTTATAAACAAATGTTTAAAGCATTTTTATATTGTCTAAAGTTCATAATTATTTAAGATTTTCAAAAAAATATTAGCCAGCTAAATAACAGAACCATTAATTTCTTTTTTCTTAATCAGCTCATCTGAATACACAGCGACCGGCTTGTTTCTCAAATTATACTGCGAAACCATAATTTCGCCATACGCCCCGGCACTTCTGATTGCGATAATATCATCTCTTTCAGTGAGCGGCAATTCCACGTCCCTATTAAAACTGTCAGAGGTTTCGCAAAGAGGCCCAACCACATCATATTTTATGCCTTCTATTGCTTTATTTTGTTTCGATAAATTCTCAATTTTATGGTAGGAACCATATAGCGCGGGCCTTATTAAATCAGACATTCCTGCATCCAAGATAGCAAATTGCCTGTTTATACCTTTTTTTATATATAAAACCCTGGAAATCAAACTACCAAATTGACCTACCACAGAACGGCCCAGTTCAAAATGAACCTGTTGTTTATTTCTAACCTTTAAGTGCTGATGAATAGTTGCAAAATACTTTTCAAAATCCGGTATTAATTCCTGATTCGGATCCTGATAATTAATACCTAACCCTCCTCCAAGATTTATATGTGGAAGTTCCAGTCCATATTTTTCATGGATTTCATCCTGTATAGCATTCACCCGCTTGCATAACATGATATAAGGTTCCATACTGGTAATTTGAGAACCTATATGAAAATGCAAGCCAATTAAAGTTACATTATTGAGCTGATTTAATTTCTCAATAGCCTCCTCTAAATAAAAAAGGGGGATACCGAATTTATTGTCATTTAGCCCTGTAGTTAAAAAATTATGTGTAACTGCATCAATATCAGGATTTAAACGAAGAGAAAGTGGTACAATCTTTTGTTTTTTTGCAGCCCAATCATTGATTATTTCTATTTCTTCAATTGACTCACAATTAAATCCAAAAATTGAATGATCAATGGCATAATTTATTTCATGATTATTTTTACCAACGCCCGCAAAAACAATTTTTTCCAGAGGAAAACCCACTTCAATGGCCTTTTGCACCTCATTGCCACTTACACAATCGGCACCAAAACCATAATCCCTTATAATTTCAAGTATCCTGTTGTTGGCATTTGCTTTTAATGCATAATGCACCTGGCAATTGTACTTATCTGCAGCCTTTCTTAAAGTTTTTAGACTTTTATGGAACAACTCCATATCATAATAATAAAATGGTGTTTCCAGTTTGGAAAAACAATGAAGCAATTTTTTAGTAAACATAGATTAATTTGTTAGTTTTTTACCAAGCAATTACTTTGATAAAAAACTATTAATCAGGTAGTTGCAACTATAAATTACCAACTCTAAACTACCCATTCCATTATCAGTAATTGTTTAGTGTCCATTATTTCCCAGGTATAGCAAATATATGTAGCAAATCTAATTTTTCATAATTTTTAATAATTTTGTGCAATTTTAATATATTTTGTATAATTTTATACATATGATATCAATTGGTGAAATAGCAAGACAATTAATTCAAAAAACTCCGTTTCTTGAAGAAGCCATGGAGGAAGATCTAATAAACATATCATCACTTGCGCGGAAACTTAAACCTCAGATTGAGGAAATACTTCATAAAGAAATTCAGTTGGGTGCAGTAATTATAGCAATTAAAAGAATGAAACCCGATTATCCGCGGAAGATGAACATCGGACTCAAGGAGTTTATCAACAACCTGGGAGATTTTATTGTAAGATCAGGATTGATGCACTATACATTTGAAAACTCAAATACACTTGCATTACGTCAACGAGATTTAATAATGCAGATAAGTGAAAATCAAATCTATTTTACTGTTTCACACGGAGTATTTGAAACTACATTGGTGGTAAGTAATTCCATAACCAACCTGGTAAATCAACTTTTTGCCGATGAAAAACTGATTTTTCAAAAACCCAACCTATCCTCGGTAACGCTCCGCTTGCCGGTAAAACGATCAGAAACTGTAGGTTTTTACTATTATATACTAAAAAACCTGGCTCTAAAGAAAATCAATATAGAAGAGCTTATTTCAACCACAAATGAATTTACCATATTGGTTAGCGATAAAGATATCGATCCGGCTTTTTCGGTGCTTATGAATTTGAAAAATCCATAACAAATATAGCAGAATTGGCGATTTCAAAACCATCTGGTGTTGGTCAGTTTTTTAACTGATGGGTTAACCCATCAGTTAAAAGTGTCAAAATTACAAACATTTAAATATCTGATTATCAAATATTTAGAAAGCTGCATTTAAAATATATTTTGAATGCAGCTTTTAAATTTAATTATATAGTGACAAAGCAATTACATGCCAAATGCATAGTAATATCTACCTGGATAGTCTTCGTATATTCCGGCAATCATAATTCCTCCTTCATGATTTTCAAGTTGTTTTAAAAAGTCATCTACCGATTTTATTGGTTTATTATTAGCATGTGTGATAATAAAACCTTCCCGCATTTGAGTGTTGCGCCTCAATTTTCCATCATTAAGTTTTGTAATCTGTACACCACCTTCTATGCCAAGTTTTTTAGCAGTTTTGCTATCCAGGGCTTTCAGTTCGCAACCCAAAATATCCAGAACAGCTTTGTTCTCTTTCTTAACAACATCGGTTGAACCAGATCTGTTTTTCAAAATAACTTCTAATGATTTTTCTTTACCTCCCCTATCAACAACAACATTTATTTTGTCTCCAGGACGGTGATTTGCAATAATCTCCTGCAAATGAGGGGATGAATTAACTTTCTCACCATCAATAGATGTGATTACGTCCCCAATTTTAATTCCTGCTTTTTCGGCAGCGCTGTTTTCGAACAAGCTGTCAACATAAACACCTTCGGTTACGTCAAGTTCTTTTTCTTTGGCCAGATTTCCGTCAACAGAACGAATCATGATACCTAAAACACCACGCTGAACAACTCCAAATTTTAGCAAGTCTTCAACCACTTTATTTACAATGTTGCTGGGAACTGCGAAGCCATACCCACTATAAGAACCTGTAGGACTGGCAATTGCAGTATTAATACCAACAAGCCCACCTTGAAGGTTAACCAATGCACCTCCGCTATTTCCTGGGTTGATAGCAGCATCGGTCTGAATAAAACTTTCTATGGCATATTGATCTTTTAATATGTTAATATTACGAGCTTTTGCACTTACAATACCAGCTGTAACAGTAGAGTTAAGGCTAAAAGGATTACCAATTGCCATTACCCATTCACCAACCTTAACATCATCAGAATTAACCAATGGTAATGCAGGCAGTGATTTTTCCTTAATTTGAATGAGTGCCAAATCAGTACTTGGATCAGTTCCAACAACTGTTGCTTTGTAATTTCTATTATCATATAAAGTTACTTCAATATCATCAGCATTTTCAATAACATGGTTATTAGTAATAATATAACCATTCTGATTGATAATAACACCTGAACCAGTACCTACCTGAACATCAGGCTTTTGCTGATAGTTTTCTCGTTGCTGAGGGCCAAAAAAATACCTGAACAAATCATTGCCACCGTTATCCCTGAAAGGATCCAGCTGCCGGTACTGATTGTTTCTAAAGTTATTTCTGGCTATATAACTTGATTTAATATGTACAACTGAGTTTACAACTTTATCAACGGTTTGAGTGAAATCAAGAGGGACGTAGTCACCACTTTCAGTTTGCTGATACAATACATTTCCTGTAGGTGTAGTATTTAGATGCTCTATTTTTATCGCGTTATTTTTTCCATCAAAAAATCCGTGATCAATTGCTGAAAATGTAATGCTTATTGCAAGCGCTACAATTCCTGATAAAATTAATTGCTTTTTCATTTTTTTGATTTTTAGTTTATTATATTTTTATGTTTTATACGCTCAAAAATAAATATGCTTTGTGAAAAAAAATGTTAAAAAAATTTAATCATTATTAAGACATATGGCCAATTTTAATAAAAATACCTACCCTAAAATTTTGTCGAGACAACAGAATTTCAGATAAGATATAATTTTAACACCTGAAATTATTGGCTAAACACGGCCTTCAATATTTTAAACGTTTTGTAAGCATGGAGTTAAAAACAGTTAAAATTGCAACAAAAGCCAGATTGAGGAATTCAATCTGGCTTTATTTTAATTTAAGAGATAATTACGAAATTTTAATTGCTTTTGGTGGCTTTGGTTTTGCCTCCTCTTTTTTAGGGATGTTGACAAACAAAATACCATTTTCATATTTTGCTTTAATATGCTCCTCATCCACTAAATCAGGCAAAGAAAATGATCTGCTAAATGACTGGTAACTAAACTCTTTACGAGAATATTTTCCATCAGTTTTTTCATCTTCATTTTTCATTTCTGAAGAAATACAAAGTAAATTGTTCTCCAGC
>JARGGF010000259.1 GCA_029210905.1 Bacteroidales bacterium
GATTGTCTAATAACAAATTAATCCACTCAACTACTAATTAAATAAAAATTTGATTTCAACTATCTAATACTTATTTTTGTATAAGCACCAATTATAAAAATATTACTATGAAACATCCATGCAATGAAGGTTGCATAAACAATGATGATTATTTTGGATTCGTGCAAACAATAATCACAGATAAATAGGGATGTTTAAAACGGCCAATAAAAAACAACTTTTTTAATGAACAATAGTGAATAATTAAAAAATAAACGTATGAAAATTAACCGTGTTATTTCCCTGCTTTTAATAGCCATTGTTTTAGTTCCAGGATGTGATATTCTACAGCAAATGGTTACCTTCACCAAGTGTGAGTTTAAGATGAATACGCTTACCAACACCAGGTTAGCCAGTATTTCTGTACAAAATAAAGACAGTTTTAAGGATCTCTCCTTTATGGATGCCGCCAACGTTACCAAAACATTATTAGGAGGTACACTACCCTTATCTTTCGATCTCAATATTGAAGCAAAAAATCCAAATGCCACGGCAGCTTCCATGCAAAAAATGGAATGGAGAGCATTTATTGACGATATTGAAATAGCAGCCGGTGTAATGGATCAGAGAGTGGCTATTGCTCCCGGTGGCACTCAAACAATTCCGCTAAAAGTTTCAGTTGATTTAAAAAAAGTAATCAATAACAAAACCAAAGACGCCCTGCTCAATTTTGGTTTTAACCTGGCAGATGCAGGTAATTACCCAACCAGAGTTAAATTAGACATTAAGCCAACCATTTATGTAGGTTCATTTGCTTTGGCCTATCCGGGTTATTTTACGCTGAAAAAGGACTTTGGGGCTAATTAAAGTCCCTTAAACATGGGCTTTAGGATTTCTTTTCGGTTGGTACGATTATGGGGCCAGGTTCTATGACCCTGTTTTGGGGAGGTTCCATACGGTTGACAGGTTTGCTGAGAAATATTCTTTTATGTCTCCATACCAATACGGTGCAAATAATCCAATAAAATTTATTGATGTTAATGGAGATAGTCTTTATGTATTATTAGCACCTAATGGAGCGGTTGGTGGTGTTGGTCATATGGCTATACTTATTCAAAAGGAAAAAACTGGAAAATGGGCTTTGTGGTCAAAAAATGGGCCAAATGGAGGAGGGGCAATTGGTGAGACTCCAACAAAGGAACAAGATCCTGATCACTCACCTAATGAGGGAGAAGGTGAGTTTGATTCACCTGAAGCATTTATGGCAAGTGAACTTAATAAAGAAGACCCAGAAACAGGTGAAAAGGAATATACTGAAGGAGTTCTTATTCCTACAAATGAGGATCAGGATAGATTAGCTGAGGAAGGGGCTAAAAAAGAGCTTTATAAAAATGGGGAAGGCGGAGAATTTAAAAAATATGATGTTCTAAATTCAAATTGTGCCACTTTAGTGCAATCTGCATTGGGAAATGCTGGATTAAAAAAAGGTTCATATAGTGTCGGAGGAATAATTAAGACTTTGTTAGGAGGTGGAGGTATTGAAAATATTAAGAAAAGGATTCCTAAAGTTATATATAATCGTATAAAGAATGAGAATACTTCTACACAAAAAAAAATGAAGCCTCGCAAATGTTAAATAATTGTTAATGAGCTAATTACGAAAACATAATGAATAAGATTTTTATTGTTATAATATCACTTTCTTTTATATTAATATCATGCATCAAAGGGCATAATCCCCATAATGCCTGGTCGGTAGATGAATCAAAAACCAAAATGATTTTTTCTCATGCCTATCAACCCCAATTTATAAAAATCAATGATTCAATTGATTTCTACATTAAAAGTGCGTGGTGTGAAAAAACATTTTACAAAGGGGATCTTGATGAATTAGGAAAGTTCAAGAAAAGCCTAGTGGAAATACGCAACTATCATATTGTTTTAATAGTTGATGAGAACTTAAAAGAAAAATATCCAGGTTTCGGTAATTATTGGAACTTTAACGATATAACTTTCTTCGCTGGTCAAAAACAGAATTATTTGATATCATATGCACGGGATTTGGTATCAAAAAGACCTCTAGCTGACACATTAGAAGTCAAACTAAATTATTCAACACCACCAGATAAACCAAATGAGTATTGGAAAACACGCGAACTGGGGAGTTTTTTTCTTTATAAATCAAAATAGAAATTACTGATTCATTTATGTAGAAAAAAAGCTTGGTAGAAATGCCAGGCTTTTTTTATTATAGTGCGGCAATATTTTTATTAAAGAAGTCTTTGAATTTCTTTTTGGTGAGCAAACTGTCAATAAATTTGGATTATCCTAATTCAATATTCCAATTTGGAGGGTGAGCTTCATCTTAGCGAATGAATGACCCTCATCCGTGCGAATGGGTGTCTATTGACTTACCGTATGAGAGGAGTTCATGCGCCCGTATGAGCACCTCTTACCTTACCGAGCGGATGGCACACATGAAAAACCACCATGCTGTGTTTTGTTAAGATTAGGACTATAGTTAGTGTTGCAGAAAAGATTAGAGCCTGGTTTTATAATATCAGGCTTTAAAATTCGTAATATCCTATCAAAATTGAAATTGATTTTAACAGGAACTGCTGGAAGAAATACTTTTGTCTGGAAGTTATATTTGACAGCGAGCAATATATTGGAATAAATACCAATAGTAGAAGTAATTGCCGAAAGATAAAAAGATGATGATTAAGAAATTATAGAATTTGCAACAATGAATGTAAATAATTAAGGGCAAATCAGATATCTTTGTAAAAAAAAATAAGATTATGGAAACTTATGAATTAAAATCAAGCCTCCATGAATTAATTGAAAACATTGAGGACAACAATATTTTAAGTGCAATTTATTTGCTATTGGCCAAACAAGGACATAAAAAAATAGAAAAAGATTTCTGGGACGAACTGCCCAAACATGTAAAAGCAGGTATTGAAGAAGGTCTGGCACAATCAGAAAGAAACGAAGGCATCCCACATGACCAGGTAATGAAACAAATAAAAGCTAAATACCAAAGGGCATGAAAATAAACTGGATGCCCAGGGCTGTAGAGTCCTTTTTTAAAATAGGTGATTTTTTGGAAGAAACCTTTGGTGAAAAGCAAACAGATAAGTTTATCGAACAGGTTAGGATAACTATAGAAAGGATAGAAAAACAGCCGTATATGTACAGGTCAACAAAAAAGAATAAATTGGTGCGGAAAGGCTTTGTAAATAAGAATGTTAGCATGTTTTATCTGGTCAAAAAACAGAAAAACGAAATTGATTTAATTGAGTTTTGGGATAATCGCCAGGATCCAAAGAAACTGAATCATTAACACCCAGATGGCGTTAGACTGCTTCCATAGTTCAAGTATATAACAATAGCGGTTACTTAGACTTAAAATCCAGAGATGCATTCAACTTCGACCAATGCATAGCATAAGAATTTAGAGCTCCAAGGGCTATTGATTGCGCCCTTAGAATTATATTTTGGCTAAATCTTGAACATCGTTTATAGAAAACCTACTGAGTTATTTTAATGATTTACAGTACGATAAAAGCCAAAGACTGGAACCGGCTATAACAAAACTTAATGATAGCTATAATTTTTCAAAAAAACTTATACCTTTACCTTATCAGTATTATTATCAGTTTCTTCGAACCCGGGCAAGTTCACAAAACAACTGATTATTAAAATATTACATAATAACTATTAAAATTAAAACCTGTGAAAAAAAAACTAATCCTCATTCTTTTTGCTTTAATTCTTGTAAGTTATTTTGGCATCAACAGCTATTTAAAAAGTACCGATCCTCTGATAAAATGGGATTGGAATAAAATTAACACGGAAGAAAAACATTTTCCGAAAGATTTTGTTTGGGGTGTTGCCACAGCGGCTCACCAGGTAGAAGGCGCAAACCAGAGCAGCAATTTTGGGTGGTGGGAAAAACAAACCAACAGCGATGGAAGCTCAAAAATAGTGAATGGTGACAATTCAGATATTGCCTGCGATCATTGGAACAGATATCCCGAAGATATTCAGTTAATGAAACAATTAGGTGTGAAATCCTATCGCTTTTCTATTGCCTGGAATAAAATATACCCAAAAAAGGATGTGATAGATTCAATGGCACTTAAGCATTATGTTGATGTATGTGACAGCCTGATATCCAATGGAATAGAACCTATGGTTACCCTGCATCATTTTACACACCCATTGTGGTTTGAGGAATTAGGTGCTTTTGAAAAGGAAGAAAACATCGGGCATTTTCTGGATTTCAGCAAAGTTGTTTATCTAAGTTTAAAAGACAAAGTAACTAAATGGTGTACTTTTAATGAACCATCCGTATTTATGTTTAGTGCCTATCTATCAGGAGCTTTCCCTCCCGGGAAAAATGATCCCCAACTGGGCGGAACGGTTTTAAAAAACATGTTGCTGGCACACGTAAAGGTTTATCATTTAATTAAATCCTTACCAGGTGGTTCAAATACTCAAATTGGGCTGGTAAAGAATATGACCCAAATGGATGCGATGAATACTTGGAACATTCTGGATAATTTCATCGTATATTTTTCAGATAAAAACTTTAACGAAGTGGTTCTGGAATGTTTTAAAAGCGGGCATTTTAGTTTTTACATGCCCGGCATGGCAGATATTGAAACAGAGATAAAAGATGCACCAAAAACACTGGATTTTATTGGCTTAAACTATTATTCGCACCAGGCATTTGATTTTAACGGAAATATTGAAGAATCACTGGAGCCGCTACCCTATCCGGGTGAAAGAATGACTGACATGGAATATGGCCTCTATCCCGAAGGAATTTATAGGGCCATTAAAAGAATTGCAAAATTGAATGTCCCGATTTATATCACTGAAAATGGGGTTGCCGATAGCCTTGACAACCGAAGAGCTGAGTTTATAGACAAATATCTGTATGCAGTTTCAAAAGCCATTGAGGATGGGTATGATATCAGGGGTTATTACTACTGGTCGTTAATGGACAATTTTGAGTGGAACCTGGGCTATGGTCAGCAATTTGGGTTGTGTCATGTTAATTTTAATACCCAGGAAAGAAACCTCAAAGAGGGTTCTAAAAAATATATTGAAATTATCAGCAGGTTTAAGGAAAAATGAGGACTAAATAATTACTACTATATGTTTGATTATTATACAATTACTCAGTATTGGATTAATGCTTCTTGGCATTGTCATACTATTTCCAGCTATCAAAGAAAAACTAAATGAGAAAGTTGATAAATGTGGTGCATGTATAAAATTATTTTTGGCAGATTAATTTTGTTTCTTGTTGGTTTTATTATGATTCTGAAAGAAATTTCTAACCAAAGTTAATGCAGACTTGTTATAGCTAGGACAAAATGCAAGGCCATAAATTATCTTCAAGATAAATTTAATTAGTCTTTTAATGAAATTATTGAGGAACTCTAATGTTTTATTAAACTAAGAATAAACAAATGGAATCATACAAAAAAGCATTTCAGATTGCAAAAGATTGGATACTTGATAATAAAGGAAAGAATTATTTTCTATATGAAGAAGCCACTGAAGAAATGAAGAATGGATGGCTTTTTTACTATTTCGCCTCAAATAAAAAAAATTCGTATTCTAATTATCCCTTATTTATTGACAAACATAATGCAAGAGTAGTACTTATCAACTCATTTTTTAAAGAGAGCATGATTGAGGAGTATGAAAAAAGCCAAGGTTACAAATAATTTAATTGCTCTCAATTTAAATCATTATTAAATTCCAAGCACAAATTTCCATATTTGTTTCAATAGAGTCCTATAAATCTAAAACCAAAATGCAAATGAATACTAAAGACTGGAACCCTAATTTATACCTCAAATTTGGAAAAGAAAGAATTCAACCCTCCATTGATTTAGTTATGCGTATTGAAATGGATGAACCATCAACTATAATCGATATTGGTTGCGGCCCAGGCAACAGCACACAAATTTTGGCTCATCGATGGCCTGATGCTGAGATAGTTGGCATAGATAATTCGCCAGCAATGATTGAAAAAGCAAAATCAGACTATTCCAATCAAAATTGGTATGTAGTTGATGCCGATAAAGATGAAATTGAAGGTAAATACGATATTGTTTTTTCAAACGCAGTCATTCAATGGATTCCGGACCATCCTAAACTTTTCAAAAAGTTTTACAACCTACTCACAAACAACGGTTTAATTGCAATACAGGTTCCCATATTTTGGGATATGCCTTTAGGAAAAGCTATTGCAAATGTTGCCAGCCAAAACCAGTGGGCTTCAAAAACAAAAGGAGCAACAAAACAATTCACCATTCACGATTACCACTTCTACTATGATATTTTATCCGAAATCTTTAAATCTGTTGATATTTGGGAATCACATTATATGCATGTAGTTGATTCTCATCTATCAATATTGGAAATGATTAGAAGTACAGGTCTCCGGCCATTCCATAACCTACTTGAAAAAGATACTGATAAACAGGCATTTGAAGATATGGTACTAAGACATATTGAAAAGGATTATCCGCTGCAAAAAAATGGAAAAGTGCTGTTACCATTTAAACGATTATTTTTTATTGCAAAAAAATGATCAGGCAAAAGTTTCAATTAATAATTTTCTATACTAAT
>JARGGF010000025.1 GCA_029210905.1 Bacteroidales bacterium
ACTTTAACAAATAAGGCCATAGAAGCAGTTAATGCAACTAAACTGGCAAATATTATGCTGTACTTCAGCAACGTAATGGCTCTTATCTTTATCTTAAAATGCACAATTGAAATTATACCTTGTAAAACTCCCATCAGAACCTGGGTGAGCATACTGCTAAAAGCTGCTCCCAAAGGCCCATAAGTGGGGATGAGTAAAGCATTTAATACAATATTTAAAAGTACTGCCGCTAAAGCAATTCTATTGAGTACTTTAAGATGACCTGCAGCAGTTAAAAGGGTTCCAAAAATATAGCTTGCACAAATTCCAATAAAACCAATAAGTAATAGTTGCAATACTTCCGAGGATTCTTTAACATGTTGATGATAAAGTGTTTGCATAAAATTTCCAGCATAAAAATATAGAACAGCCAATAAACCTACGGAGGGAATCATCAACAAGGCAAATGAATGCCCCAGCGTTTCTTTGATGTCTAAGTTTTGCTTAATCATTTTTGCAAACAAGGGCAAAAGGATGCTGGCAAACAAGAAGGCAAACATAGATAATGCATCCAAAATTCGAAAAGCCTGGGCATAAATTCCTGCCTGCATTTTGCCGTCTGGCAACAATCTTTCAAGCATTACGGCATCAATTCTGGTATACAAAACCATTAAAAACAGTAATATGGCAAATGGGAAACTTTTTCTGAGGGTATTTGATGCTTTTCTAATGTTGAAACGGAAGGAAATTTTCTCAGAATTTTTAAGTACCACAATTAATGCAATTACCATAGACGAGCCATAAGCTATTGTCTGGGCGTATATAAGCCATTCAATTTTAAAAACCCTGCCAACATTCCACCAAAGTAAATAACTGCAAATAATAATTAGAAAAAATTTATCACTTATCGAAATAAGACTATCTGTTTTAAATAATTGCAAACCGGAAATATTAGAGCGCAAATATTGTGTTGTGGAAATTATTATCTGATTGACTGACAGCCAAATAAGCAATTTTACCTGAATGCTTGAATAACCAATCAAAAAGGCAGCAATTATGGTTAACATAGCGTAAATTAACCCCAGTAAAAGTTTAACTGGTAAAATGCGTCCTACTTGCTGTGCAATTAAATGATGGTTTTGGGCGATGTTTCTGTTGTTATAATTTGTTATTCCTAAATCGGCTAAAATGTTGAATAACAAAGAAAAGCTAAACAGCGAAAAATACAAGCCATATTGGTTTGCACCTACCCTGTTTTGAATACTCACATCAATGGCAAAAATCCAAAATGGTTTTACCAATAAGTTTAAAACCAATAATATAAAAATGCTTTCTGTAAACTTTTTTGTCACCTGAGAAATAGCTTAAATATTGTTCCGGATTTAAAATTTATACGTTTTCTTTGTATTATCAATAACTTACAAAGTGCTTATAAACCTTTAAATTTTATTAGCGCCAAATTTATTTTGCAAAAGTAGAAAAAATACTTAGCCCAAATTTGTAAAATTGACCAATAGAAAAAAACCATTATTTGAATGAAAATTGCTATAAATACCAGATTATTAATTAATAACAAGCTCGATGGAATTGGGTGGTTTTCATTTGAAACATTAAAACGTATCACACAAAACCATCCTGAGCATCAGTTTTATTTCTTGTTTGACCGACCATTTGGCAAAGAATTTATTTTCTCATCTAATATTGAACCCATTGTTATAGGGCCACCAGCCCGTCATCCTGTTTTATGGTATTTGTGGTTTGAACATCGTTTACCAGGGATAATAAGTAAGTTAGGTGCCGATTTATTTGTTTCTCCGGATGGTTATTTATCATTAAACAGCAAAATACCATCACTGGCTGTGATACATGACATCAATTTTTTACATTTTCCTGAAGACTTGCCCTGGAGCAGTCGATGGTTTTATAATTATTATTTTCCACGATACGCGCAAAAAGCTACCAGGCTGGCAACAGTTTCTGAATATTCGAAAAATGACCTAGTAAAAAATTATCATATCCGGCCAGATAATATAGATGTGTTATATAATGGTTATAATGAAGTATATCAGCCTATTAATGAGAAAGATAATCTAAAAGTAAAGGAAAGATATACCAACGGATGTGATTTTTTTATTTTTATTGGTTCATTGCATCCCAGAAAAAACGTGGCTAATATGCTCAAAGCTTTTGATAAATTTAAGCAAGCTCAGCCATCAAAAATAAAATTTGTTATAGTTGGGGAGCACTTCTTTAAAACACGTGATATAAAAAATGCCCTTGATTTAATGCATTACAAAGAAGATGTTTTATTTGTTGGCAGACAAGAGCCTGTTCAGCTTCGGGATTTACTTGCTTCAGCTATTTCCCTGGTACTTGTTTCAAAATTTGAAGGATTTGGTATTCCGGTAATTGAATCGTTAAAATGTAATACACCTGTAATTGTTTCAAATGTTACTTCTTTACCCGAAGTGGCTGGCAATGCAGCAATCTATGCCGAACATAACTCTGTAGATTCAATAGCAAATGCTATGTTAAAAATGGCAGCAGATAAATCACTTAGAAAAAAGCTGATAGAAAACGGGCGCCTTATTTGTCAAAAATATAGCTGGGATAAGACGGCTTCGTTATTTTGGGAAAGTATTGTTAAGGCCATTAATGCCTAATAACATATAACAATTAACTGATATAATTTTTAACAAAATTTCCTGTACATTCCAGAGTGACTCTAGTAGCTCATTGTAGTAATCACCAACCTGTTTTCGGCCTTCATAATTTTATCATCAAGCTTTTTAAACCCCCTGTTTTTCTTAATTATTTCGCCAATGTCTTCAGTTATGAAGTTATAACCATATTTAAAAGAGGTAAACAGGGGTTCAAACCTTTCTGTCTGAGCATTAACTTGCAGTAATTCAGCACCATAAGGGTCTGAGCAAATAAATTCGTCGGGTAGCTGGTAAACCTTATTTACCTTATCAATTCCCAGATAAAAGTCATCAAGCAGCAACACACTGGAACCATCTGCCAAATAATATACAAACCGAACATAACATTCTTTGTTTGCACGGATATAGAGCCTCAAAGTATCTCCCTGAGAATAAAGCAGGTTGTCGCGCCCTTTATTGGTCCAAACTTCCAGTTTTAAATCGCCACCAACTATTTCGTTTTCAGTAAAATTTTTATTTTTGTTATTGGCAATAATAAAGTTTTCAGGTAAAAAACTGATTGAATTCTGGCTGCAATAATCCTTTTTAAGCTTCGATTCAATACTGGCCTCTGCTTTCCCTGTTTTGAAATTTCTAAGGACTACTATAACCTTTAGATAATCAGCCTCTTCCCAATAGGTGCCGGTAATAATATAATCATATGGATTCAAATCTACATTGGCGCCAAACAAATCCTGACTTAAAATATTAAACCTTGCATTGCTTACTAATTTTTGTTCCAGTTCTTTAAACAACCTTTTCGAAAATGGGCTTCCCATCTTAGTATCCTGGTAATTAAAGCTGCTTAGGCTCACAGAACCTTGTAAATCAGGTTTTTGTATTTTCAAACCATTAGAAATAAAGTAGGCTAAATCTGAAATATCAGTTTTAATGGAATTATTTAGCTCATTAATACTTTTGTCAATTTTCGATTTTAGAGCAAGTGTTTTTTCTGCCTGGATAGAAGCTTCATCAAAAACGCCAAGTGCCGCCAATATAGACTGTCCCTCCTCAATTTCACGGAAATAGGGCAAGCATTCCAACAATTTTGGTATTGCTTTTTGCGATTGTCCTGCTGCAATAGCTTCTGATGCAAAATTATAGTTTTGTTCTAATCGTTGCAGTTCACTTATTACTTTTTGTTTGTAATTGCTGATTAAATCTGTTCTTTTAACATAGGTAAATGCATATGCAGTCTTTTTCTTTTTATCATAGTAAGTTTCTGTTATTAAACCTGCTACATCAATATTAGAATAGGATACACTAGAATGTTTTATGTATTCGTAGGTTGCTACATTATTGCCTGTATTTAGATTTTCAGTGCCACTTACTGTGATACTTTTTATGGATACTTTTACCGATTCAACCAATGATTTCTTAGCATTGTCCTTACATTTTTCAAGAATTTCAGACACTTCTAAATTCAAGTAATTAGTTTCGGAACTAAAACCCGTAATGTATTTATTTTCAGGGTAAAATGCATGTCTGTTTTCGTAATTGATCCATTTGGGAGTTTGCGCATAAATTGTTGAAGAAATGCCAAATGAGAGGATAGCTATCAAATTTATTATTTTCATATGTTTATTTTTTAATTTTTTTATTGTTATTATGGAACATCCTGATTGATAAATGCTTACTTTTTGCACGAAACCAAAATAATCTTTTTTGATTGTGCAATATTCATTGCATGGGTGCTTCACTGCATGATCTTTTAGTTATAATGGCTAAAGTAAATTTCTTTTTATAAATTTATGAATATTTTATTCTTTTATCAATAATTTAGTGGTCAATAAAGAATAAAATCTGATAAAAGGAAATATGCTTGAGCATAATTTTAAAACCGGAGTTTATGAGGCGGGTTGCGATGAAGCCGGTCGTGGCTGTCTGTCTGGACCAGTGGTTGCAGCGGCAGTTATTTTGCCTGAAGATTTTGATAATGAATTAATTAATGACTCAAAACAACTTTCTGAGAAAAAGCGGAATCAACTTAGGGCAGTAATTGAAAAGGAGGCACTATGCTGGGCTGTTGCATTTGTTGATAATAGTGAAATTGATCAGATAAATATTTTAAATGCATCCTACCTGGCAATGCACAAAGCCATTGAAAAGTTGACAAAAGTACCCGAACATTTAATTATTGATGGCAACCGCTTTAAAAAATATCAAAATATTCCCCATCAATGCATTGTTAAGGGCGATTCTAAATTTTTATCTATAGCTGCAGCCTCGATACTTGCAAAAACTCATAGAGATGAATACATGTTTCAACTGCACAATGAATTTCCTGATTATGATTGGATAAATAACAAAGGTTATCCCACAAAAAAACATCGCAGGGCAATTGCAAAATGTGGCATTACTCCTTATCACCGGAAAACATATCGACTACTGGATGAACAATTGAAGATTATGTGGTAGTTTGTACGATAATGAACACCCGGTGTTCGTTATCGCACAAACTTATGCTTAATTAGCAAAGATGCAGTAATTAATTTATTGAGCACAACATTCTTATCAATAGTGGCACAAATAATGTGTCATTTTTGCTTATTTTTGCACAACAAGGCTTCTTTTTTATACAAAAATAGAGCTTGCTTGTTTGAACAAATATTTATCTAATACCGAGGTTTCATATCTCACTTTCTTTATTAACCTAAACACAGTAATAATTTTAAAATTTGTATTATGAAGAAAATTTTAGCAATTCTATTAATTGCCGCACTTACTTTTCAGCATGTAAAAGCTGACGAAGGCATGTGGTTTTTGGCATTTATCAACAAAAACTACAGCCAGATGAAAGCCATGGGCTTTAAACTATCACCAAAGGATATTTACGATATCAATCATTCAAGTATGAAGGATGCCGTAGTTACCCTTGATGGAGGTTCTTGTACTGCCGAGTTGGTTTCCCCATATGGCTTAATTTTAACCAACCACCACTGTGGGTATGGTGAAATTCAGGCACATAGCTCGGTTGAACATGACTATTTAACCGATGGGTTTTGGGCAAAAAACCGCTCTGAAGAGCTTCCAAATCCTGGAAAAACAGTTACCTTTTTGGTTAGAATGGAAGATGTTAGCGAAAGGGTAAATGCTGAGCTGAATGATAAAATGACTGAGGAAGAACGCAGTTTAAGCATTCGAAAAATATCTGAGGTGATTCAAAAAGAGGCGGTTGGCCCTACTCATTATACTGCTCAGGTTCGGTCTTTTTTTAAAGGAAATAACTTTTATCTGTTTGTTTATGAAACATTTACCGATGTCCGTTTAGTTGGTGCTCCTCCATCATCAATTGGTAAATATGGTGGCGATACTGATAACTGGATGTGGCCACGACATACTGGTGACTTTTCTATTTTCAGAATTTATTGTGGTCCTGATGGAAAACCAGCAGATTACTCCACTGATAATGTACCCTACAGACCAAAGCATTTTTTCCCAATTTCAATTAAAGGTGTAAAAGAGAATGATTTTGCCATGATCATGGGCTACCCTGGCTCAACCAATCGATACCTGACTTCATGGGGTGTTGAAGAAACTATTGAGAATGAAAATGCCATTCGGATTGAAGTGAGAGGAATGAAGCAAAATATCATAAAAAAATACATGGATAAAGATCCTAAAACCCGGATTCAATATGCCTCGAAGTATTCCCAATCAACCAATTACTACAAATACTCTATTGGACAGAATAAAGCTTTGGCTGAGTTGAAGGTTGTTGATGATAAAAAGGCCATTGAAAAGAATTTTGAAAAATGGATTAAAGAGAACAAGGCTGAAAGAGCGCCTAAATATGGTGAAGCCCTTGATTTAATAAAAAAAGCCTATAAGGATAAAAGTGAAATGGATAAAGTACAAAACTACTGGTTCGAAGCACTTTATCTGGGGCCCGAGGTTTTTGGGTCAGGTTTTCAATTGAGAAGATTGCAAGGCGCCCTGGCATCGGGTGATAAAGAGGCTATAGAGGCTACAGCGAAAGGAATGGAAGGCCAGATGGACGAATACTTTAAAAACTATAATGTACAGGTGGATAAAGAGTTATTTGTTTCAATGCTTACTTTGTATCGTGATAAAATAAGTAAAGAATACCTGCCTGGTTTTTATGAAACCATTGATACTGAATTTGGTAAAGACATTCAAAAGTACGCTGATAAATTATATGCTACTTCTATTTTAACTGATCAAAGCAGGGCTAAGGCATTTTTAGCAAATCCTGATGCAGCAACTCTCGAAAATGACTTAGGCTATAAGGCTGCTGTCTCTTGCCTTGATGTCTATTTTGCATTGCAGGAAAAAATGGATGCTCCAAACGCCTTGTTAGGAAAAGGAATGCGAGAATTTGTTGCTGGTTGGATTCAAATGGAAGAAGAGAAGGATAAAAATAAATTGTATTATCCTGATGCTAATTCCACCATCCGGTTAACTTATGGTACAGTGGGTGGTTACAAAGTTGGTGATAAAGTTTATGACTATACAACTGATTTAAAAGGACTTTTGGCTAAAGAAGATCCTAAAAACCCTGAAGAATTTTCAGTTCCTGACAGATTAAAAGAATTGTATAAAAGTAAAGATTATGGCCCTTATGGCGAAAATGGTCGCATGGTGGTTTGCTTTACTTCAAACAATGATATTACCGGTGGTAATTCAGGAAGTCCGGTGTTGAATGGCACTGGCGAATTAATTGGGATAGCTTTTGATGGAAACTGGGAAGCCATGAGTGGGGATATTAATTTTGACAATAAACTGCAAAAAACAATTAATGTTGATATTCGTTACGTACTCTTCATTATTGATAAATATGCAGGAGCTAAAAACCTGATTGATGAAATGACCATTGTAAGAGAATAATTCTATTAAGTTACCGTCGGTGTCGCTTAAAGCGACACCGACGGTGTATTATCAATGCACTTATGAATTGTTGTGGGGTTCAATTCTGTCTAATTTCCAATCAATGTCTTTTAGTTAAGAGATAAATGTTTATTGGTGTATTTGTTTATTCCAAGAATACAAATTGTTAAATACGAACCAATCCGCTGGCGGATACCAAGTTCAAATAAACACTGACAATTACAGCTGAGCTAAGGAATATTGCTTATTTAAACGTCAATTTGTTCAATGACTATTTCTTTAAACATTCCTCAAAACTGAAACCTTATCAAAAAAACATAAAACAATCCTAATTGGTAATCATATCGGATAGAGCCAGTTTCAATATCGTAAGTTTCCAGTAATATATTTTTATGGTTGGTAATATTTTGAATATCAAAGGCCAGTTCGGTATTGAATTTTTTCCGGTTTAACTTGAAGGAAAACCTGGTATCTATCCTGAAATAAGGATCGTATTTAGGTTCATAGGCCCTGCTATAATCAAGTACTTTATCCCCGATGATTTTTGATTTTTCCAAATCAATAGGTATGTAATGTTTGCCACCGGCATTTACTACTTTTAAATCAAGATTTAGTGAATTGTATCTGCCAATTTTGAAACTGTAACCCGAAAGAAAATTCAACACATACTTGCCATTATAGATGGTGTTTCTTTCAATATTGTCGCTACCTTCATATTTTGATTCAAAAAGGGACGCGGTAATCAAAAAATAGTAGTTATTGCTTAAGAATTTTTCCAAAGTAAATTCAAGCCCATAGTTTTCCCCTGTTCCTGCATTGTAAAGACTATCTGCTCTTTCGGGATAAAATTCATTTCCATAGTTAATTATTGAATAGGTGGAGGGCCTTAATTCCACCGGAATCTGATACAGGTTTTGGTAATAAGTTTCGAACTTAAAACGTAAATCTTTATTGAGGTTATAGTCATAAGCAAGTACAAATTGTTTACTTTTTGAAAATCCTAAATCCTCGTTGGTTTTTTGTATTGAACCATCGGGGTTTAATGTCTGAAGAAAATAAAATAAACGGGGCTGCATTTGGCTATGCATACCAAATCCTGCACTCAGGGCATGCCGTGTGTTAATATTCCATTTTAAACTCAATCGGGGTTCAAGTGACTGGCTGCCATTTAAGTTAAAATGTTGATAATGCATTCCAAGGTAAAAATTAAGGTTATCGGTGAATTTATGCTGGAACTGGCCATAAAGTTGAGTCAACAATATAGCCTTATTATCAATATTAGTAATTTTTCTGAACAAATACTCATCTGTCAGTGCACTATCGTCATATGAAATTGTGTACAAATCGAGTAAAATACCGGCACTGTAATTATTTTTGGCATTTATTTTCCGGATAAACTTGGTAGAAAATGAGTACTTTATTTCTGATGATTCATCTCCATAATAATTTAATGATGGCCGGTCAATATAGGCAGAATCAGCTTTGGCACTGGACTTGGTATACGATGTGGCCAGAATGGTTTTTATCCGTGTGTTTGAATTAAAAAAATAGAGATGCGACAAGCCAACTACTCCCATTGCAGATTCAAAACGTAAGTCAAGGTCATTTCGGCCAAAGGTCCAGTCGTTTGGCTTTCGATTTTTATTTAATATATCTATAAATGATTTACCACCTACTCCAAAAAGTGATATTTTGCCAATTTTTGTACCAGGGATGTTAATTTTGAACGAAACATCCTGATACTGAGGTATGGCTGAAACCCCAAAACTAATGCCCATAGCATCAAAAATAGCTAAAGTTGAATAACGATAATTGAGCAGGTAGGATGCTTTGCTGCTTTTTGAAAAGGGTCCTTCTGCACCAAGTTCGAAGCCATTCATGCCAAACTGGGCAACAAATTCGTGCTTGTTGTTGTTCCCGTTGCGCATATTTAAATCAAAAACGCCTGAAAGGGCATTCCCGTATTCCGCAGGGAAAGCACTTGTGAAAAAATCAGAATTATCAAGCAGGTTGTTGTTCAGGATGCTAATTGGACCTCCTGTTGTGCCCAAAGTACCAAAATGATTAGGGTTTGGGATGTCAATCCCTTCAAGCCGCCATAATAAACCAAGTGGTGAGTTTCCCCTGATAATGATATCGTTACGTTGATCGCCAACAGCCATTACTCCGGCATAATTGGCAGCCATGCGGGCTGGATCGAGCCAGGTGCCTGCATATCGCTCGGTTTCTTCCACGGTGAAAGAGCGGGCACTGATATTCGCCATTTCGTTCAAGGGTTTATCTTTTCGCCCATGAGCTTTAACCACTATTTCTTCCGTACTTATTACCAGTTCTTCCAGCTCAATTTTAATGACAAATTCTTTACCTGATTTTATTTGTAAGTTTCTTAAAACAACAGGTTTATAACCTATAAAGCTAACATTGATATCATGCAGACCTACCGGCACATTTGCAATTTTGAATTCACCTGTTTCATCAGAAGCGGTTCCTATAAGTGGCTCTGTATTAAGCACTATTATATTTGCTCCAGGAATAGGACTTTTTGAGGTAGCATCAATTACTGTACCCCTGATTGTTTGCGTATAATGATGCTGTTGTGCATAAATTGCCATGGTGAAAAGGCTTATAATCAGCAATGTAATGCATTTTTTTTTCATAAGACCTGAGACTTTGACATAAAGTTAAGTAAAAATAATCTATTCTGTGAATGTATTATTTTTGAACAAAAACTTCAGAAGCTCTAGCCTGGATTATATAAGTTAAAATTTCACACTTTCCGATCAAGCGCTAATTATTAAGCAACTTTCCCTTAATCTTATCTTCAAATGCCGATAGTGCTGCTTTTGCACCTTCACCCATTGCGATAACTATTTGTTTATAAGGCACAATGGAAACATCGCCTGCTGCATAAATTCCCGGAACATTAGTACGGCAATGTGCATCTACTACTATTTCTCCGGCCCGGTTTGTTTCAACTACTTCAGAAAATACCTGGCTGTTTGCACTTAAACCAATTTGAACAAAAACACCATCTGTTTCAAGATTTTCAGAAAATCCGCTTGAGCGATGTTTATATTGTAAACCAGTTACTTTGGTGCCATCACCATTCACCACCTGGGTTTCTGCACCTGTAACTATTTTTACATTTGAAAGGCTCAAAAGTTTGTCTTGTAGTACTTTATCGCCTTTTAGCTCTTCCATAAATTCCAGAACGGTAACGTCTGTGGCAATGGATGACAGATCAATAGCAGCCTCTAATCCTGAGTTTCCTCCTCCAACAACAACCACTTTCTTATTTTTGTAGAAAGGGCCATCGCAATGCGTGCAAAATGCAACACCGGAGCCAATATATTCAGTTTCTCCAGGAACATTTAATTTTCTCCAACTGGCGCCCGTAGTAATAATTAAAGCCGGTGTAATAAACACTTCTCCCAGAGATGTTTTGATATGTATCACTCCATCAACCAGTTCAACTTTTTCTACCATACGGTTTTCTAATACATCTACCGGATAATCCTGTAAATGTAATTTCAGATTAGCAATTAACTCACTTCCGGTAGTTTTGGGCATTGAAATCATATTTTCGATGCCAAAGGTTTCAGTAAGCTGTCCACCAATTTTATCTGCAACAATGGCCACAGAAAATCCTTTACGGGCAGAATATACCGCTGCTGAAATCCCTGCCGGGCCACCTCCAACTACTACTACATCATATTCTTTTTTAATGGTCTGTGCAGATTTGAACTCTGTTCCAACAAGTTCTTCTAGCTTGCCAAGTAACTCGCCCAATGAAGAACGGCCAACATGAAGCAGTGTTCCATTTGCATATACTGATGGAACTGCCTGAATATTCAATTTATCAACTTCTTCCTGGTTAATCCCTCCATCTATTATCTCATGTTGTATTTCAGGATTAATGAAAGACATAATGTTCAGTGCCTGAACCACATCCGGACAGTTAGTACAAGTAAGTGAAATATAACTTTTAACTGAAATTTTTCCTTTTAGTGATTTAATTCTATTGACAATAGCTTCATCCGGAAGATTTTTACCAATACCATCCTGGTTAAGAATAGCCAGCAACAATGTTGTAAACTCATGTCCGGTTGGAACGGCTCTAAAAATAACCGAAGCGGCTTCACCATTTTTCAGTATACGAAATGACAGGCCCTCACCTTCAATAACTTCATAAGTTACCTTTTCTGAACAGGAGGCAACTTCTTTTAGGAAATCGATTAATTCTGCTCTGTTTGGATGTAATGCTGAGGCTGTAATTTGAAAAGCGTAATTATTTTTCAGCCCTTCAAACAGGCCTGTTACCTGGTCTTTGATATTTTGTTCCAACATAAACATTAAGTTTTAAAAATAAAGAGAAGCAGGGTAATACTTCTCTTTATCAGGTTCATTTTTAGTTATTTAAATTTTTCCAACCAAATCAATACTTGGTTTTAAAGTCTCAGCTCCTTTTTCCCATTTTGCAGGACAAACTTCTGATGGATGGCTGGCAACAAATTGCAGAGCCTGTAATCTGCGTAACAATTCATCAGCATTACGTCCAACATTTCCGGCAACCACTTCGTAGGCCACTATTTCCCCTTCAGGATTCACAATAAAGGTACCTCTTTCTGCCAGACCTACTTCTTCAATCATCACATCAAATCCTCTTGAAAGCACACCAGTTGGGTCAGCTAACATAGGATATTTAATTTTTTTAATGGTTTCTGAAGTATCTTTCCAGGCTTTGTGTACAAAATGTGTATCGGTTGATACAGAGTAAATTTCGCAACCAGCATCTTTGAACTCGCTGTATTTATTTGCTAAATCTTCAAGTTCAGTAGGGCAAACGAAGGTAAAATCGGCTGGGTAAAAGAAAAATACCGACCATTTTCCCAATACATCCTGCTTGCTTACTGTTTTGAAATCATCGTTAACAAAAGCTTCTACTTTAAAATCTACAATTTGTTTTCCTATTTGCGACATAATTTTAATTTTTAAATATTTATAATTTGATTTATTTCTGTTTTTTCCTGGAGCAAATTTATGGCTACAATCATTATAAATCAAATAGATAATGTTTATATTTGTATTGATAAAATCAATGAATCATGACATTACAACAATTAGAGTACATAGTGGCATTAAATGCTTACCGACATTTTGTAACCGCTTCAGAACATTGTGGCGTAACACAGCCCACACTTAGCATGATGATCAAAAAACTGGAGACTGAACTGGACACCATTATTTTTGACAGAAGTAAACAGCCAATTGAACCAACTTCAATCGGGCTTCGAATAATTCAGCAAGCAGAAAAAAGCATACGAGAAATGCGTAAAATAAATGAGCTGGTGCTGAACGAAACCCAAAGTCTGGCAGGTCCTTTAAAAATTGGGGTTATTCCTACACTGGCTACCTATTTAATCCCTGAATTTATCCATTCTTTTTCGCATTTATACAAAGATGTGGAGCTTACCATTTCTGAAATGCCCACGGCCTCGTTGATTGATGCACTTAATATGGAAAAAATTCATATGTTTATAGCAGCCACACCGCTTGAACAGTCTGATTTTTATGAAATTCCGGTGTATTATGAGAAGTTTATAGCCTATTTTTCGCCTGACAATCCAATGCGCGATATTCCGCTTTCGGCAAGTAATATGCCTTCGGACAATCTTTGGGTACTTGAAGAAGGGCACTGTTTGCGTGACCAGATTTTTAATTTCTGCCAGAAAAGTATGGCATATAACCAGATTTTCGAAGCAGGAAGTATCGAAACTTTGGTAAAAATAGTGGATAAAAACGGTGGTTATTCAGTGATACCTGAGCTACATCTTGCGTTTTTGACAGAAGAACAAAAAAAGAATGTCCGTGAAATTGATTCGCCTCCTGCCGTGCGCGAAATTTCTATTGTGATAAAAAAAGACTTTATTAAAGAGCGTTTGATCAATGCCGTAGCCGATACCATAAAAGGAATTATTCCGGAAGATATGCTGAATGAAAGATTAAAGAAATTTGCGATAAGGTTGTAAGCAGTGCGCTTTTTTTTCGATAGGGCAGACTTAAAATTCAATTTTTGCATTGTTTGAGATTGAATAATTATTTACTTGTATCTTATTTAAGTTGGCAGATGAGAGGATTTGTATGATAGTATAGAAAAACACTCAAGAATCCTTATTTCATATTATTCCTGAATGAAAGTTATATTGATAATTTAATGATGAGAAAGAAATTTTCTGAGGTGCATTCAAAATAAAAACATGGTAACTTTTTTAATTTGCCAACAGTTTATCATTCATTTTATTAAAATATTTTTTGCCCGTTTCAGGAATTACAGCTAGATTTAAGCCATAAACATCATAACTTAAACTTAAATTTTATATTAATGAAAAAGATAATTTTATTGCTGACTGCTTTTGTGCTTTTTGCTCAGTTTCAGTCAAAAGCCGACGAAGGTATGTGGCTGCTATCGCTGCTTAAGAAGAATTACAGCGATATGAAAAAACAGGGTTTTAAACTTACACCCGAAGATATTTACAGCCTTAATAAAGCCAGCCTGAAAGACGCCATTGTTATTTTTGGCCGGGGATGTACCGGGGAGATTGTTTCCAACCAGGGCTTATTATTAACCAACCATCATTGTGGTTACGGTTCCATCCAATCGCAAAGTAGTGTAGAACATAATTATTTACGCGACGGTTTTTGGGCTAAGGACTTTAAA
>JARGGF010000260.1 GCA_029210905.1 Bacteroidales bacterium
CCGAGTCATCCGTGTTCCTATTTGAAAACATCGTAGATGTTCATGAATAATGTAGGTTAAGCTGCATTTGGAAAAATTTAAGTGGGTATTGAATTAATTTTGCAGCATTCCCAATTAATTTAATTGCGAACGGAAAAATCCATTTGATACCCTCCTTGTACTTGCTTATTAATAAACTTAGTGCAATCCTATGAAACAACTGATATTCCTTTTTTCTTACAGCCATTAACAGCACAATCAATTTATTAAGAAATTTAGCATTTTGCATAAAAAAGCTATTTTTGTAAAAATTGCAAACTATGGACCACTACCTTGATCAGTTAATACAGGATATTGACCACATTATTAACAAAAAACCAGCTGCCCCTTCCGAAATCTGGGATGGAGTAAACCTCGACAATGATGCCGAAGTTGAAGATATTTCTTATATAGAACAATACCTTTCGGGCGTAAAAAATGAGTTGCAACACACTGTGGGTATCGCAAAAGAATCGCTGCCACCAGCTTATCAATTAAATGATAAACAAATAGCCAAACTTTTTCAGGCACTTGTTGATTTGCTTGAATACCATCACTATGAGCTTTCTTATCCTGCTGATTTTAGCAATCGCATAAAGTATGAATTGTTATATAATAAATGGGATACAAAGCAGCCAAAGGTTACGCACGGCTTTGTAGGCATTGAATTTTGCAATTATGATGAATCAGAATGCCCTGTTCCTGGTAAATGCCGTGTTTGTGCCGATTTCAGGATAGAAGCTGAGCAAGGGGGTGAGCATGGACATGATATTGAGCATTCTCCTCAGGACTTACTGCCATCAAAAGAGGAAATAGAAAAATTTGTACTTCACCAAAAAACTGAAAAAGTAAAAAACACCATCGAAAACCTGAAACCTAAAGCTGAAAATATTACCGGCATTTTTAATTATTGCGACCGATGGTGTGAAAAATGTTTATTTACTGACAGATGTACCAATTATCAATTTGAAAAAGAACTTGGCTTGTATGACGAAAATGTTGACAAGGAAGAGTTAATAGACGATGTTTCTGCTATCCTTGCCGGCACTTTAAGTTTTCTTAAATCTAAAATGGAAGAATTAGATATAGACATTTCAGATTATCAGGGAGTTGAAGCCTATGAATTTAATAAGGCGGCTGCTTATCCATTGTCGCTAAAAGCCAAAGAATACATGACAAATCTGAGTGACTGGTTTGAAGAAAACTATGATTATTTATCTGATACTGCCTCAAAGCTTTGGAATTCTTCACAAAATAATTTTATGGAATTTAATGACCAGTTAGAAATCATTGGCTGGTACATGACGATTATTCCTGTAAAAATAGTAAGGGCTTTAAATCCAAAAGACGAACTGGAAGATGAGGAATTTTACCAGTATGACAGAAACGGCGCAGGAAAAGTTGTTTTGGTATCTATTGACAAATCTATTGCTGCATTTAGTATTTTGTTCGAAAAACTATCAAAAAAGCAGGATGAAATATTAGATTTTTTAAATACCCTTTCTAAAATTAAGGCTGCTGTTGAAAAAGAAATCCCAAATGCCAGAAAATTTATAAGGCCAGGTTTGGATGAATAAGTCAGTTTACAATTTTCATAAATAAATTTTGAAAAAAGCACCTGCCATATTTCTTTTATTACTGATTATTTATCAGCTACTAGGGTATTATTCAATCCACCAGTTGCAAATTTACCATATCAAGAAAGAAGTAAAAAAACGAATTAAAAAAAAAGTATCCCCAATGATGAATTGATTAAGTTTACTTTTGCACTTTCTGAGACCAATAAAATTCGATGGGTAAAAAAAGGGAAGGAATTTATTTTTGAAAAATTAATGTACGATGTGGTTGAGGCAAAGATTGTTGCAGATTCAATCAACTACCTATGTATTGCCGATTTTAAGGAAACCCAGCTTTATGCCCAACTCGATAGTTATGTAAATAATTTTCTTACCACACATCCTAATAAAAATAAAAAAGCCGCACAACTTATTAAAAAAATTTCCCTGGAATATTTTGTTCAAAAAAACGGCTTTTCAACGCTTTATCAAACAAACAAAAAATTGATTAATTACTTTTTAAGTTGCACTACATATGTGGTATTTCAAAGGACAGAAAGCCCTCCTCCCAAATTTAGTTAAGATATTAAGGCACAAAATGTTTGAATGCTTTTGATTAAAATATTAATAGACCTCAAGGTTACTTTTTTAAAGTTCTATTATTGCACAGGCAGTCGCATTTAAAATATTGCAATATAGTTGAACCCGCTGGATGATTCTTGAAAACCTGGTTTCATATATCTTGCATTGCATTGTGGGTTATTACGTGAGGGCTTAGCCGTTCAAAGTAAATCCTTTACTTCAGTGAGATCGGTTTTGTCTAAGTTCAGGATTTTAAATTCTTAAAGTTAGAAACCACGAAGAGGTTTAACTATGAATAACCAAGGGTGAACTTTTCTCATGAGACAGCGAATAAACCCTTGGTATATATGTCTATAGCAATCGGAACCCGGAAAGGTTTCAACTTTTAGATGCGATGGTTCTGTATTTGTCAGTTATTTTGTGCCAACAAAACCTAGCCTATATTTTTTTTAAAAATAATTTAACAGATATTATGAAAAATATATATTGCTTAATATTAATACTATTGAGCTCAAATTTTCTGTTTTCACAAACTGTAACTGTTCTTGACGAGTCAAATTTGCAGGGCATCGAAAACGTATACATATACAACTCAAGCCAATCCACATTAACCAATAAATCAGGTAAAGCTAATATCGGACAATTTGCCAAAAACGATACCTTGATATTCCAGCACCCTTCGTTCAAAACCATTGCACGCTCTTATGAATCTATCGTAAACAGCAATTTTGTTGTTCGCTTGTCGGAAAGTGTAATCGATATTAACGAAATTGTAATATCAGCAAATAGATGGGAACAGAAAAAAAATGAAGTGCCTAATCAAATAAGCACCATTTCAGCAAAAGAGATTACAAACAGCAATGCTCAAACCACTGCCGATTTGCTTGGCACGGCCAATGGTGTTTACATCCAAAAAAGTCAGCTGGGTGGAGGGAGCCCAATGATACGCGGTTTTGCCACAAACAGGGTACTAATTGTAATTGATGGCGTGCGAATGAACAATGCCATCTACAGAAGTGGAAACCTTCAAAACGTAATCTCTCTGGATGCCAATGCAACTGCAAATGCCGAAATTATAATGGGCCCGGGTTCAGTAATTTATGGAAGCGATGCCATTGGTGGGGTTATGGATTTTCATACCTTATCCCCCACCCTGTCAGACAGTTCCATGATTTTTAAAGCAGGTGCCATGGCCCGTTATTCCACGGCCAACAAAGAAAATACAGGCCATTTCCGTTTTAATATTGGCGGCAAAAAGTGGAGTTTTTTAAGCAGTGCCACTTACAGCAGTTTCGATGATTTAAGAATGGGAAGCAATGAGCATGATGAATATACCAGAAGTCATTATGTAACACGAACAGGCAATGCAGATACCATGCTGGTGAATCCGGATAAAAACATACAAAAAAAATCGGGATATAACCAGCTTAACCTGATGGAAAAACTCAGGTTTCAGCCAAATCAAAATCTTGATATCAACTATGCTTTCCATTATTCAAAATTATCGGATGTTCCAAGATACGATCGTTTGATTGAATATTCAGCCGACATTCTGAAATATGCAGAATGGTATTATGGCCCGCAGGAATGGATGATGCATGCCCTTAAAATTGAAATCAAACGGCCAACAGAATTATTTGATGGGGCAAAAATAACGGCAGCCTACCAGGATTATAAGGAAAGCCGTCATAATCGGAAATTTAACAAGGAAAATTTCAGGGAACAATTTGAAAAAGTGAAAGTTGCTTCCATTACTTTCGATTTTGATAAATCACTGAATGACAACAATAGTTTATTTTATGGACTTGAAGGGGTTTATAATCTGGTGAATTCAGATGCACACCAAAAGTCAATTGCAACAGGGGCAACAACTGCTGATGCCAGTAGATACCCCGACGGTTCAGATTATCAATCAGTAGCAGCATACCTGAATTTTAAACATAAAATAAATGAGCAGTTAAGCCTGACCAGTGGTTTGCGTTATAATCAAATTTGGTTAAATGCTGATTTTGATACCACCTTTTATAAATTTCCATTCAAAAAGGAAAACACAACTAATGGGGCACTTAACGGAAGTTTAGGTCTGGTTTTTAATTCGCCTAAACAATGGCAATTTAAATTAAATGGTTCAACCGGCTTTCGTTCCCCGAATATCGATGATATTGGAAAAGTTTTTGATTCGGAGCCGGGAAATGTGGTAGTGCCCAACCCAGAATTGAAACCTGAATATGCATGGAATGCTGATTTTTGGATTGCGAAAACGATAAACCAGAGCATTCAGCTTGAAGCGGGACTTTTTTATACCCTTTTAAACAATGCCATGGTCAGGCGCGATTTCTTGTTTAATGGACAGGATTCTATTATGTACGATGGAGAATTAAGTAAAGTTCAGGCACTTTCCAATGCAAGCAAAGCATATGTATATGGCTTTCAAGTTATTATTAATGCAGAAATTTTTAAAAAATTTGTATTTCAAAGCAATTTAACCTATACCAAAGGTGAAGAACAGGATGAAACATCCGGTGAATATGTTCCATTGCGACATGCCAGTCCGTTATTTGGCAGTACTCATTTAATTTACCGCGCAAAAAAAATCAGTATTGATTTATATGCAAATTATAATGGTGAAATAAGCAATAAAAATCTTGCGCCAAGTGAACAGGCTAAACCAGATATTTATGCAACGGATAGCAAAGGAAATCCATACAGTCCGGCATGGTATACCTTTAATTTAAAGGCTATTTATCAACTGAATCATTATTTACAGGTAAATGCAGGCCTTGAAAACCTGATGGATTTACGTTACAGACCATATTCATCCGGAATTGTAGCACCGGGAAGAAACTTTATTTTTAGTTTAAGGATGACTATATAATAAGCGTTCATCCATAGATGCGTTCGGCTAAGGCCCAGCCTTAGTCGATTTTTTTCTGAGAGGCTCCAGCCTCTTTCTCAGATTATCCTTAACCCTGAATAAATTATGGTTCTATGATTTCAATTGAATAACTGGCTCTAAACCACTCTTTTGCCAGCAGTTTAATTATTCCCTCCTTGGTGCTGATGTCTTGTTTTGCATCCACACTATCAGCAATTCCCAGCCAGGGTTCTATACATACAAATTCGGCTTGCGGTTTGGCCCAAATGCCCATATAAGGGAAACCATCAAATTTAAGAGTAACCACCTGTTCTGATTTCCGGCTTTTAAGGCTGATTTTTCTTGATTTTAAATCTTTAAAAACCAAAGCACCCTGATTAAAAATATCACGATGTAGATTTAAAACATTGGGTATTTTAAACACCTCTTCAGACTCAAGAGCAATCAAACCATTATCTATTTTCCATGATTTTGAATTTTCTTCCTTTTCAAATTCCAAATAATAATCGTTATAATCTTCTCCAATATTTACAGGGCACTTAAAGGCAGGATGGGCACCCACAGAAAAATATATTTCACCATCCGATGGATTATAAATTTCATGTTTTACCACGATGGAATTTTGTTCCAGTATATAACTTGTATAAAACTCAAAATCAAAAGGATAGTTTTCTTTTGTTTGCTCACTTGACTTTAGCAAAAACTTTAAGGAACCAGCTGTATTCTCAACAAGAATAACCTGCTGGTTTGAGCGCATAAACCCATGTTGCGGAAGACTGTATTTTTTATCCTCGTAATAAAAAAAACCTTCTTTTAAAGCCCCAACAATTGGAAATAAAACCGGGGCATGGTTGGCCCATATTTTGGGGTTGGCATCCCAGATAAATTCTTTGTCGGTTTTAACTGATTTTATGCTGTATATTTCTGCGCCATAACGTTTTACAGCAAGCTGTAGATGCTGGTTTTCAATGTAATGTATCATCAACTGGGAAATAAAAATTATTGATTAAAAATTAAGATTCAATGCCGAATTTGCGAATCGCATTTTCTATTAAATTTATCTGATCTCAGAATCATCTTTTAATTTTAAACTTATATCCTAAAGTACTAAATTTCGAATTAAAATAACTTATTACTTGTCTCTCAGCATACACTATTGAATTTTGACCTAACTTTAGGACAAAAAAAGGAGATGCAATAAGTATAAGACTTACTATCAAGGCAATAATATTTAAACCAATTTCTCCAATCATTAATATTAATATCATAATACCGATTAATACTAAGAAGAAACTAAAAAAAAGGAAGATAAAAATATCACCATCATCGATACGAAAATCAATTCTATTATTTTTGATCTCAAAATCTATTCTAAGAGTCGTTTTTTTATTTAAAAATCCAGGTGTAAAACTCTTTGACCATATAGAAAATTTATTGATTTCATAATTATCACCATAAAATTGTTTTTTGATAAACATTGTGCTATTTTTTTTCTTATGATCAAAATCAATTATTTTAGGTAAAACTTTTAATACAATTTCATTATCTATGCTATGCAATAATGAAAACTGTCTTGTTAAGTTAATGAACTTTAGCATAT